>NZ_JBFBHG010000025.1:0-50596 GCF_040685095.1 Microbacterium sp. NPDC089189 | reverse complement strand
CCTCGAACAGATCTCCTCCAAGACCGAAGAGATCTCCCAGGGCTACGTCTCCACCGACAAGTCCGCCGCAGGACGCTTCGCACTCTAAACACCACACCGCGCCTTCGCTGAAGGCACGGCTGCGGGTCGGGACGGCATCGCCGCCCCGACCCGCAGCACCCACATCACGACACACCGCACGACCACGGGGGAATCATGGGCCTTGGCGCAGAGATCGGGTTCACGCTCGGCATCCTCACCCAGAACATCAACCTGCTGCTCGAGCAGGCCGGGGCACTGCCCGACCCCGCGGACGTGCAGCGCGCCGAGGGCGCCTCCACGGAGCCTGCCCAGTCGGCCATGCGCGAGCGCCTGCGGATCATCGCACGGGGCATCGCACAGAACACCGAGACGGTGCGTGCGCTCGTGGAGACCAACAGCACCGCCTTCCAGCAGGCCGCAGCCATGCACGTCGAGAACGAGGACGCCGGCTCGCTGCAGAGCCGTCAGGAGGACGCCTTCGTCGAGGGCATCCTCGCGGCGCCCGCCCCGGCCGCCCCCACACCCCCACCGACGCCTGCTCCCGGCACCGGTGGCGCGCCGACGGCATGGTGACGCGGCCCTCGCGCGTCGCCCCACGCTCCCGACGCCTTCTTCTCCTCTCGGCCCTCGTGACCGCCGGCCTGGTCTCGGCCGTGCCGGCGTCCGCCGCCACCACCGCCGACGGCAACTGGTGGTACACGGCGTACGGCGTCGACGCCGTACACGCCGAGGGCTGGACGGGCGACGGCGTGACGATCGCCGTCATCGATGGCCAGATCAACCCGGACCTCCCGGATTTCGCCGACGCCGACATCACCGTCTCCGACACCACCGGCTGCACGAACATCCCTGCCGAAACGACCGAGTACAGCCTGTCGTCGTCGCACGGCTCGACGTCGGTGGGCCTGCTCGTGGCCAACGGCACCGGGCCGAGCGGCCTGCGGGGCATCGTGCCCGACGCCCGCATCATCTTCTACTCGAACCCCACTGAAGAGGCGTGCGACCCCAATCCCGCGATCGCGGCCGCCGACAGCGACCCCGCCATGTGGATGATCGGTCAGGCCCTCGACGACGGCGCCGACATCATCAGCGTCTCGCAGAATGGCGGCAGCCCGGACGGCAGCGCGACGGTCGCGCGCGCGATCGCGGAACAGGTGCCGATCGTGGCGGGTGTGACCAACGACGCATTGAACCAAGGCGGCGGCGTGCCCGCCTCGCTGCGCGGGGTCGTCTCGGTCAACGCCGTCGACGCGAACCAGCGGTTCCTGACGACGTCGACCGGTCTCGAGAACGCCGTCTTCGACACCACCATCGTCGCGCCCGGCAACGGCGTCGCCGTCCTCGGCGCGAACGGCAGCTGGGACGAGTTCGAGCTGGCCGACGGCTCGTCGCACGCCACACCGCTCGTCGCCGGCATCCTCGCCGCCGCGATGCAGAAGTACCCCGACGCGACCGGCAATCAGCTGCTCCAGTCACTGGCACGCAACACCGGGCCCGAGGACCACGAGCTCGCCTACGACGAACGCGGCGGCTACGGCTACGGCGTCGCATCGCTGCAGCACGTGCTGCGCACCGATCCCTCGGGCTACCCCGACGAGAACATCTTCCTCGAGCACGGTGCCGAGGTTCCGGACGACGAGGCGTTGGCGGCGGCCATGGCCGCGGTCGAGGCGACGCCTCCGGCCTCCGACGCCCCGGATGCTCCCGACCCGGGCGCCGCGGATGACGGCATCGCCGGCATCGTCCTCGTCGTCTCGATCGTCGGCATCGTCATTCTCGCGGCCGTCATCATCCTGACGATCGTGCTGGTACGGAGAAGCAAGAACGCACACCGAGAGGGGCAGTCATGAGCGACTGGGAACAGCGTCTGCGCAATCTGGCGGAGGGCGAGGCGTGGTACCTGCCCGCCCTCTACAACGTCACCACCGCGATGAACCAGCTGCGGTCGCTTCTCGATCGGGTCTCGAGCGAGACCGGACTGGTCGGGACGACGGATGAGGCTGCGACGATCAGCCTCCAAACGGTGAAAGCGTCGATCGATGAGCAGATCCGATATCTCGAGAACGACCTGCCCACGGCGATCACGAACGCGAACAACGTGCGCGAGAGCGCGCACCGGGAGCTCGCGGCACTCGGCAGCGGCGAGCTGAGCTCCGAGCAGCGCGCCCTGATCCGGGGGGCCGCGGCAGGTGCCGTCATCCCGTTCGGCCCGTTCTCGATCGTCGCCGGCGAGGGGGCGATCGCTCTCGCCGACTGGTACATGGGCAACCAGCGCGACGACCAGGCCCGTGACGCCGTCGAGCGCGTGAGTGACGAGTACGACATCGCTCGCCAGTCTCTGCCGAAGCCGCCGGAACTGTACATCCGCGACGGAGGAGACGACGCCCCCGGCGAACCCTCCTCTCCGTCGACGCCGTCGTATCCCGGCGGTCCCGGTGGCACGGACGGCGGACCCAGCTTCCAGCAGTACCCCGACTTCGACATGCCCCCGGCGGGACCTCCCGGTGGCGGCACCGGTGGTGTCGTTCCGACGTACCCCGGCCCGGGCGGGAACGGCATCTTCATCCCCGGCGGCCCCGGTGTTCTCCCCGGCGGTCCCGGCATCATCCTCAACCCCGACGGGCCGACGGACGGCGGCGTGCCGTCGTTGCCGGGTGGACCGGGCGTGGGCACGCTGCCCGGCGGCCCCGGCGGCGCGGGCGGCATCGGTATCGGCGGCTCCGGTGGCGGGGGCCTGGGCGGCGGGATGACCAGCGGCCTGGTCGCCGGCGGTGCGGGCGCGGCTCTGGGCGGTCTGGGCAAGGCGGCGGCCGGCGGTGGTCTCGGGCGCCTCGGCGGCGCCGGCGGCCTCGGTGGTCTGGGCGGTGCGGGCGGCGCCGGCGGTGCGGGCGGTCTTCGCGCGGGCGGCCTGGGCGGCGGTCTCACCGCCAACGCCGGCGGTGCCGCGGGCGGTCTGCTCGGCAAGGGCGGCACGGGCGTCGGAGTCGGTGCGGCCGGCGAAGCCGGCGGGTCGCGCGGCCCGGCCGGCATGATGGGCGGCGGTGGCGGTGCGCCCGCGGGCGGCGGCGGTCGGAACGAGAAGAAGGGTCGCGGCCTGGGCGGGCCGGTGGCTCCGAAGCTCGAGGACGACGCCGATTTCGGTCCCCGGTCGGAGAACGCCGGTTCCGGCGGACGCGACGAATGACCACGATGATTCTTTCGATCAGTGAGGGGCTCTCATGAGCGATCAGATCTCCGCAGAAGAGGGCGCACTGCGCCGAGGGGCGGAAGCCGTCTCGAACACGCACTTCGACATCGCCGACGCGACGCGACGCGTCGGGGCCGAGCTCGAGCAGATCCAGGCGATCTGGCGCGGGGACGCGTCGCGCTCCTACACCGAGATGGTCCACACCTGGACGGCGGGTGCGCACCGCATCAACCAGACTCTCGTGCATCTGGAAGAGGCCCTGCGTTCCACGGAGCGGTCGCAGGCTGCACTCGAAGAGCAGCACCAGTCCACCATCGGCGGGCTCGGCGCGATCATGGGAGGACAGTGACCATGGCAGACCTCAGCGTCTCCCCCGCAGCACTCAGCGCATCCGCCGCAGAACTGCGCCGCGAATCGCAGCGCATCGAGATCGCACTGCGCACCCTCGAACAGGAAGCCAACCGCCTCCGCGGCACCTGGGACGGCGCCGCACGCGTCGCCTACGACAACGCGCAACGCGAATGGTCGCTCACCTTCGAACAGATGAAGAGCGTCCTGGCCACCATCGCCGGCGCCACCGAGAACATCGCCACCAACTACGTCGAAACCGACCGCAACTCCGCCAAACTCTTCCGCCGCTAGGTCGCGGCGGCACCGCGTGTACACCCCTCCGGGGACGTTCATGCCGAGGCTGCGCGAAACGATACGCTGACGGAACGCGACGAGGTGGGGGACCGGACAGATCCATGGCTAACGCACACGGTGGGCTGCGGCGACGAGTGCCGCCGGTAGCACCCCGCGCGGAGGCGACAGCACGATCATGACGACGGACACCATCGACCGACGCCGGCTCGCCATCCTCGACGGCGACGCGCGCCACGACCTCGTCGTCCCGATCGACGCCACCCTCGCGGACGCACTCACCGTGCTCGGCATCCGTCAGGAGGTCGGGCGCGACGTGCTGCTCGAGGTCGACGGCCGCGAGGTGAGCCCGCTCGTCCGCGTCGACGAGCTCGCCGACGGCACCGTGCTCGCCCTCGTCGATCTCTCGCAGCGCCTCACCCCGCAGGGGCGTCGGGGCCGACGCCGCGAGGGACGCGGCGAGGCTCCGGGGGCCTGGTGGATGCTGGGCGGCGTGGGATTGCTCCTCGCGGTCCTCTCGCTCTTCGTGCCGGAGGCGTTCGACCCGTCGACCCGCATCGCCGTCGCCGTGATCGTCGGTCTCGGCGCAGTGGCCGCGGGCCTCCTGGTCGCCGCGCGCGCGACGCCCGCCCGCCCCGGCGCCGACGCGGAACTCGTCGCGGTCCTCCTGCTCGCCTTCGCCGCCGGAACTGCCGTGATCCCCGTCCTCCCCGCGGCGACCACCGTGCTGCAGGTCTTCGTGGGCCTTCTCGCCGCGAGCGTGATCGCCGCCCTCCTGGCCCTCGTCGGCCGGCCCGCCGGCATCCACGCGCGACTCAGCGCCGCCACGACCCTGCTGCTGGTGCTCGCGGGCGTCTGGGCACTGGCTCTCGTTCTGGGTCTTCCCCCCACCGCCCCGGCGGCCGTCACCCTGGGGCTGGCCCCGGTCGCGCTGCGCGTGCTGCTCGCCACGCTGGTGGACGTGCCCCCCGGCATGTTCATCGACTACGCGCAGTACCAGACCACGCGGTGGAGCGTGCGCCAGCAGCTGCCGGAGGAGATCAACTCGATCGCGGCGACCGATGCGCGCAATCTCGTCGCCCGCTCGACCGGTCGGCTCGTGGCCGGAACGTTCATCCTCACCGTCGCGGTCGTCCTCTGCGCCCCCCTGGCCATCCCGGACTTCGGCGCGTCCGATCCGCTCGTGTTCTCGGCGCGCATCGCGCTGGCGGCGACCGTCGTCCTCGCTCTGCTGCTCGGCGCGCGAAAGTTCTCGACGCCGCTGCTGCGGTGGCTCCCCCGCATCGCCGCCGCGGCGATCGTCGTCGTCACGGTCCTCGCCGCGACCCGTGACGCCGGCGCCGTGGAGCTCACCGTCATCGCCGGTATCTGCCTCGCCGTCGGCGCTCTCGCCGCGCTCGTCATCATCCCCGCCTCGCGCGGCGCGAACTCCCTGCGGTGGTCGCGCCTCGGCGACGTCTTCGAATGGATCGCCATCGCTCTCTCGCTGCCTGCGGGCCTTCTCGCCGCCGATACCGTCGACATCCTGCGTGGGATGATGGGCGCATGAGTCTGCCGCCGCAGTTTCGGGGCGAACCCGCCGGCGTCGGTGCTCGACTGGCCGCGTTCACGATCGACATCGCGATCGTCGCGTCGGTGACCGCCGCCGCATGGATCCTCAGCAGCTCGGCCGTCTTCGGCGTGCTCCTCGGCGTCGAAGCGGTCCTCGGTCTGTGGATCCTTCAGGCCCGCACCGGGGTCAGCCCCGGCAAGGCGCTCATGGGCCTGCGCGTCGCCCGGACCGACGCACCGTACTCGCCCGGCGCCGGACGCAGCTTCGTCCGCGGCTCGCTCGTCGCCCTCGGCGGACTCGTCTTCGCGGCCGGAGCGTGGGTGGTCGAGGGCTCGGCCGCCGGCGACCGCTCCGGCGCCCGGCGTTCCTGGGCCGACCGCGCGGCGCAGACCGTCGTCGTCGCCGTCCCGCGACGCCCCGCATCCGAGCGGTTCGCCCGCGCGCAGCGGGGCGGCGGCGCATCCGACGTGATGGCCGTCCCCTCCCCCACCGTCGTCGCGCGTCCCTGGTCTCCCGCACCCGTGTCGGCGGAGAAGGGCCGGGGCCCCGTCCCGCCGCCGCTGCCCCCCGAGCCCGCAGCGGTCGCCGCTGCCGCCGCACCGGTCGCCGCCGCCTGGGGCGAACCGGCATCCGCCTCTCCCGCCGCATCGGCCGACGGCAACACCGATCAGCCGGCCCGCCCGACGGGAGCCGTGCCGTTCCAGCCGGCCGCCGAAGAGCCGCTGTCGGGCGAGCTACTGCTGATCTTCGACACCGGCCAGCGCGCGCAGCTGCCGCTGCCCGTCGCCGTGAACCTCGGCCGCAACCCCGAGCAGACCGAGCCGACCGACGCCCTGGTGACCGTCCGCGACCCCGACTCGAGCGTGTCGAAGACCCACCTGCGCCTCGAGTACGACCGCGGCGGGGTCTGGGTCACGGACGCGGGTTCCACCAACGGCACCGACCTCGTGGACGAGGACGGCCGCAGTCAGACGCTTCATCCGCACGCCCGCACCTTCGTCGACGACGACACGCGTATCCGCATGGGAAACCGCGTGTTCACCGTCAGCCGCCTGATCGGAGATCCCTCCTCGTGAGCAAGGGACCACGCCTGGCACCCCCCACCGTCCCCAGCGGACGGATCGTGGTGCAACCACCGCCGGAGCTCGTGCCGAACGAGGGCGGCAGCAGCATGCTGACCTCGCTTCTGCCGATGCTCGGCAGTGTGGGCGCGATCGTGATGGTGACGATCTCGAACGCGGGCCCGACCGGGTTCATCACGGGCGGCATGTTCCTGCTCTCCTCACTCGGCTTCGTGGCCGTGAACGGATGGCGCCAGCGCGCGCAGCGGAACGCCCAGGTGCTCGGCAACCGTCGCGAGTACCTCGCATACCTGGGCGAGCTGCGGGAGACCGTCCGCGTCGCCGCTCGCAAACAGCGCCGCCACGGCGCCTGGGTGACTCCGTCGCCCTCCGCACTCCCGTTCATCGCCGAGGAGCGCACGCGCGTGTGGGAGCGCCAGCCCGGCGACGAGGGGTTCCTGCTCACCCGCATCGGCACCTCCGACCAGCCGCTGTGCATCTCGCTCGAGGCCCCCGACCTGCCGCCGCTCGCGCAGCTCGACCCGGTCGCGGCCTCCGCCGCGCACCGCTTCATGCTGACGCACGAGATGCAGCCGGCGCTCCCCCTGGGCCTCACCCTCACGGACTACGCCAAGATCGAGCTCGTCGGCCCCGACGAGGAGGCCGTGCGTGCTCTGGCGCGCGCCCTCGTGGTGGGAGCGGCGACCCTGCAGGATCCCGAGGACGTCGTCGTGGCGATCCTCGCGGGTGAGGCGCAGCTGCCCGCCTGGGAGTGGGCGAAGTGGCTGCCGCACGCCCTGTCGAGCCGCGCGAGCGACAAGCTCGGCCAGGCCCGCATGATCGCGTCGTCGCTCGACGACCTCGAGGACCTTCTTCCCGCGGGGCTCCGAGAGCGCCCGCGTTTCGTCCGCGGCAGCGGCGGTGTCACACCGCACGTGCTGCTCGTGGTCGACGGCGTGCGCCTGCCGATGGGCGACCCCGTGGTCGGCGGCGACGGCATGCAGGGGGTGACCGTGCTCGAGATGCCGACCCGGTGGTCGGAGCTCGAGAACCCCGACGTCATCCGCATCGCCCTGCCGCCCGCCGAGTCGAGCGACCGCCAGGCGGAGCTGATCGATCTCACCGAGGGGTCGAGCCACTTCCTGCCCGACACCACCTCCATCGCCGAGGCCGAGGCGACCGCCCGCCGGCTGATGCCGCTGTATTCCAACCCGGCGGCTCTGGCCGACACGGGCAGTCAGACCCAGGGCCAGCGGGAGCTCGTCGAGCTGCTCGGTCAGCCCGACGTCCGCGAGATCGACTTCGACCGCGCGTGGTCGGGCCGCCTCGAGCGCGACCGCCTGCGAGTGCCGATCGGTCAGGACACCTCTGGCGCCCCGCTCGTCCTCGACCTCAAGGAAGCCGCCCAGCAGGGCATGGGTCCGCACGGCGTCATGATCGGCGCCACCGGCTCGGGTAAGTCCGAGGTGCTGCGCACCCTCGTGCTCGCGCTCGCGCTCAGCCACTCGCCCGAGCAGCTCAACTTCGTGCTCGTCGACTTCAAGGGTGGGGCGACCTTCGCCGGCATGGCCGGGATGCCGCACGTCTCGGCGATCATCACGAACCTCGGCAGCGAGCTCGCCCTCGTCGACCGCTTCCAGGACGCCCTCCAGGGTGAGGTCGTGCGCCGCCAGGAGCTGCTGCGCGCGGCCGGCAACTTCGCCAACGTGTTCGACTACGAGAAGGCGCGCAAGGGCGGTCGGACCGATCTGGCCCCGCTCCCGGCGCTCCTGATCGTCGCCGACGAGTTCTCCGAGCTGCTGGCGGCGAAGCCCGAGTTCGTGGAGAGCTTCATCAACATCGGTCGCGTCGGCCGTTCGCTGCAGGTGCATCTGCTGCTCGCCTCGCAGCGGCTGGAGGAGGGGAAGCTCCGCGGCCTCGACACCTACCTGTCGTACCGCATCGGTCTGCGCACCTTCTCGGCCGCGGAGTCCCGCACGATCATCGGCACCCCCGATGCCTACACGCTCCCGCAGGAGCCCGGTGTGGGCTACCTGAAGGCCGACACCGACAATCTCGTCCAGTTCAAGGCCGCCTACGTGTCGGGGACGCCGAAGACGCGCATCCGCGGCGCCATCGGCGAGGCCGGCGCGGGCCAGAGCGACGAGGCCGCGCGCATCGAGGTCTTCACCGCCGCCCCGCAGCCCCTCGAGTTCGAAGAGGTGCCGGACGACTCGTCGCGCGACGAGGTCCCGCAGCCCAGCGAGGAGCGTTCGACGTTCCAGATCGCCGTGGAGCGCATGAAGGGCTACGGGCCGCCCGCCCACCAGGTGTGGCTGCCGCCGCTCGCCGACCCCGCCTCGCTCGACGAGCTGATGCCGGACATCGCCGAGGACCCGACGCTCGGCCTCGTCTCGCCCGGATGGCGGCGGGTGGGCAACCTCACCGTGCCGCTCGGCATCGTGGACGTGCCGCTCGAGCAGCGGCGCGAGAACCTGGTGGTCTCGCTCGGCGGCGCCGCCGGTCACGTCGCGATCGTCGGCAGCCCGCTGAGCGGAAAATCGACCCTCGCCCGCACGCTCGTGTCGGCGCTCGCGCTGACCGCGACCCCCCTCGAGCTGCAGTTCTACGTGCTCGACTTCGGCGGCGGCACGTTCACGGGCCTGCAGAAGCACCCGCACATCGCCGGCGTCGCGACCCGCACCGAGGCCGAGGCGGTGCGACGCACGGTGGCCGAGGTCGAGTCGATCATCGACGACCGCGAGCGATACTTCCGCCAGAACGGTATCGACTCGATCGACACCTACCGGCTGCGGCGCAGCCAGGGACTCGTCGACGACGGCTACGGCGACGTCTTCCTCGTCGTCGACGGGTGGGCGACGCTGCGCAGCGAGTACGAGGCGCTCGAGACGCGGGTGCAGACGATCGCGGCGCGCGGTCTGAGCTTCGGCGTGCACGTCGTCGTCACCGCCAACCGCTGGCTCGAGATCCGCGCGAGCCTGAAGGACCTCATCCAGACCCGCCTCGAGCTGCGCTTGGGCGACCCCTCCGACTCGGAGATCGACCGCAAGCAGGCCGCGAACGTCCCGGCCGGTCAGCCGGGCCGCGGCCTCAGCGCGAAGCGTCTGCAGATGCTCGGCGCACTCCCCCGCATCGACGGCTCCGGCGACGCCGGCGCCCTCGTCGACGGGATCGACGCCATGATCGCCCGGGTCAACGCCGCCTGGCAGGGACCCGCCGGACCCAAGCTCCGTCTCCTGCCGGAGCTCATCGGCCTCGATGCCGTCCGCGCGCAGGCGGGGGCCGACGACCGCCGCATCCTGCTCGGCGTCGACGAGGCGAAGCTGTCGCCCTTCGGCATCGACCCGAACAAGGAGGCGCACCTCTACCTGTACGGCGATTCGGGCACCGGCAAGTCCGCGTTCCTGCGCGGCATCGTCCAGGAGATCACGCGCCTGTACGGGCCGAGCGAAGCCAAGATCTTCGCCGTCGACTACCGCCGTTCCCTGTTGGGCGACATCCCCAAGGACTATCTCGGCGCGTATCTCACCTCGCACGAGCCGGCCGCGAGCGGGATGGCGGAGCTGTCGGCGTTCTTCTCCAGCCGCATCCCCGGCCCGGATGTGACGCCCGAGCAGCTGCGCGAGCGCAGCTGGTGGAAGGGCGCCGAGGGCTTCGTGCTGATCGACGACTACGACCTCGTCGCGACGAGCCAGGGAAACCCCATCGCGGTCCTGCAGCCTCTGCTCGCCCAGGCGAGCGACGTGGGTCTGCACGTCATCCTCACGCGCCGCAGCGGTGGCGCGAGCCGAGCGGCCTACGACCCGATCATCCAGCGCTTCACCGACCTGGGCGCGACGGGCATCCTGCTCGGCGGCAGCCCGGAGGAGGGTCCGCTGATCGGCCGCATCAAGGCCGCGCCCGCCGCGCCGGGTCGGGCCCAGGTCGTGAGCCGCGAGCACGGGCTCGTCGCCGCGCAGCTCGTCTTCGCCCCGCCGCACCACCTCTGATCACGACGCGGGAGCATCCGACGGCCGGCGCCCGCGCGTCGGCCGCCGGGCCACAGGACTTGTCCACAGGATGACGCACCTCCGGGTGCGCGATGCCGCCGCCTCCTAGGCTGAAGTCGGGGGAACGGTCCTCGCCTCGGCGAGATACCGACCACTCGGTCGCACCGCGGTCGGGACTGCCATCATCGGCACCCCTGCGGCCGAAAGGACTCACGATGGCGGACCTGTCCGTATCCGGCGAGGGATTGGTGCAGCTGCGCGACGCCCTCGCCCGCACCAGCCGCTCGCTCTCCGCGACGCTCGCCGAGCTGGATGAGCGCGTGGCAGTTCTGCGCTCGGCGTGGTCGGGAGACGCATCCGACGCCTACGACCGGGCGCAGCGGGAGTGGACGAGGAGCCTCGACGAGCTCGCGCGCATCGTCCAGGAGTACTCGGATCGTCTCGCCGAGATCGACGCCCGCTACCGACAGGCGAGCGAGACCATCGGAAAGAAGATCTGGCGATGAGCGGTGCCGGGGGTCGATTCGCCGACGTCGCCGATGCGATCGCGGGGCTGCGTCACGCCGTCGCGTCGATGCAGGCGCAGTGGCCGGCCGGGGAGACGTTCGACGGAGAAGACGCCTCCGGTGCGCTGAGCGTGACGATCTCCTCCGCGGGCGACGTGATCGCCGTGCGCTTGAGTTCCGACTGGGACCGCCGCCTGGAGCTCCGGGAGCTGGCTCGGGCCGTCAACCAGGCCGCCGGCAACGCGTCGGCCCGCCTGGCCGAGGACTGGATCGACCGGGCAGCGCCCAGCGAGATCCCGCTCGGTCCGCGTCCGAGCGCACAGCCCGACCCGTCGCTCTCGCAGTACCGCGCGCGGGTGCCCGCGCCGACGTCGCGGGAGGATCTCGAGACGAAGTTCGCCCTCGCCGCAGCCGCCCGCGCCGAGTACCGCCGCTACCGCGACGGCCTGGCGGAGCTGTCGCGACGCGATCGCTTCACCAGCCCCGCCCGCATCTTCGAGGTGCTGCGCTCGCGCACCACCCTGCTCGCGCTCGAGACCGACCGCGACCGCGTCGTCTTCCAGACACCCGAGGTCATCGCCGACGACATCACCGCGGCGCTGGCCGAGATCCGCCGACGCGCGGCCGACGACCAACGTCGACTCGACGAGTCGATGCCGGCGCTGACCGAGGTTCGTGAACACACCGCACGCCGACTCGCCGCACTCCGCGGCGGACGCCAGGAGGAGGCCCGCGCATGAGCGATCAGATCGATTTCTCCGTCATCTTCGACCACTTCGTGAAGGATGCCGCCAAGTGGCGCGACATCGGCGCGGTGGTGGACGGCGCACGTCAGACCGGAAGCGGCGTCGAGACCGTGCCGACAGCGGTGACCGACGGCATCTCGTACGCCGCGGGCTTCAGCACCCAGTACAACACCCTCGCCGCGTGGACCGTGGCCTACCTGCAGGACGGTCGCGACGCCATGGAGGCGATCGCCGTGGCCCTCGAGGACACCCGGACCGAGTACCTCGACAGCGACGAGTACGCCCAGTGGAAGTCGCAGAACCCGTGATGACCCGCACGACAAGCCCGATGACGAGCGCAGACGAGGAGACATCATGACGGTGAGCGAGTCGGAGTTCGACGAGAACGTCCAGGACATCTCGGACAAGTCGGAGGAGATGGGCAACGGCATCAACGACTGCATCGAGAAGTTCAACAACAACGACTGGGGCATGTGCGCCGACGACGATCTGATCGAGAAGATCGGCGACGCCATGGACCGGCTCGAGAAGGTCTGGAGCGATCTCGCGATCGAGATGGCCCAGCTCGCATCCCCGGGATGGCCGTTCTGGTTCCTCGACGCGAAGGACTCGTGGCTGAGCGTGAAGTCCGACCTCTCCGGGCAGCTCGTGTTCGTGCAGGGCGCGGCGGCGTCGTCGTTCCCCGCATCCGGGTCATGGGTCGGCGAGGAGGGCGCTGTCTACCGCGACATGCCGGGCGTGCAGGCCGACGCGATCAGCGGGGTGGTCGGCTACGCCGGCTCGTTCGCGACGCACCTGGGCGACCACGGCCTGCAGATCATCGACTTCTGGGTCGACCTCGCGATGGCGTTCATCGACTACGCGCAGCTCGTCGCCACCAGCGTCGGCAACTTCCTCTCGGCCGATCCGACCAAGTGGCTCAACATCGTGTCGGAGATCATCAACACGATCAGCGACCTCGTCGAGTTCGTGCAGGGCATCATCACGCTCGTGACCGACAAGTGGATCGAGACGAAGGGCCAGATGCACGCCCTCGAGAACGACCTGGCCAACCTGACCGGCAGCGTCGCCGGGAAATGGCCGACGATCGCGCTCCTGTCGTAACCGGGCGGGCGCGCTTCAGTCGAGGACGGTGAGGATGCCGTACGACGTCTCGGCCGAGAGCGCCCGCCGGTACGACGCGTCCAGGATGCGGCGGAGCACGGCCTCATCCACGGTCGCGACATCGGGGATGTAGACGCACCCGACGCCGGTCGAATGGGTGCCGAGCTCGGCCAGGGCCTCACGGTGGGCCTCGACGCCGTCCAGCAGATAGAGCGTCAGCGCCCGCTTGCGCGGTGCGAAGCCGATGAGCGGAGAGTCTCCCTCGGTGCCGGCGGGATACCGGTAGTGGCACGCGCCGTACCCGATGATCCCGCCCGTCCAGAGTTCCGCCTCGCGTCCGGTGACGTCGGCGAGGAGGCGCGCCACGAGCGCCGCGTCGCGTTTGCGCGCGACGGGTGTCACCTGTGCGAGGGCGGCGTCGACGTCGGCTCCGGTGCGCTGCATAGGCCCAGCATGACAGCCGGGGCCCCGTCCCGCAGCAGACGGCGACGCGGGAGGTCGCGTGGCGCGCCGCCGGAGCGCTCTCCACAGCCGCGGCGAGACGCTGTCGCGGGGCGCGGAGCCGACCTATGCTCGATCGCGGGGGGACAGATGACACTGCCGCACACCACCACGACCGCGTCGACCGCCCGAGGGCGCGCGCGCCGTCGGCGAGCGGGCCGCGTCCTCATCGCTGCGGGGATCGGGGCGGCCCTGCTGCTGACCGCCTGCGCCCCGCGCGGCGACGGCTCCGACGGTGGATCCTCCCCGGACGACGCCGAGACCACCCTGATGACGTTCCTCCGGGCACTGGCCGACGGCGAGCTCTCCACGGCGCTCGCGATGTCGACCTGGCAGGAGTCGGACTTCGCCTGCCGGTCGTTGACCGCGGACCTCGAGCTCGACTCCTCGATCGCCGCCCCCGAGATCGACGCGATCACGGTCGACGGCGACCGCGCCGACGCCGAGGTCACCTACCGGCTGCCCTCGGAGGTCACCGAGCAGATCTCGCTCGAGCGCGTCGACGACCGATGGCTGGTCGTTCCTCCCGAGGGCTGGCGCATCGAGGTGGGCTTCGATGGGCCCACCGTGGCCGATGTGATGATCGAGGACGACTGCGCGCTCCCGGTGCGGGACGGACGCGCGGAATCGATCGCGTGGCCGGGAAACTACACGATGACGGTGGTCGACCCCTCCGGCGTGACCGAGCGCTGGGAGGAGCTGCTGTATCGCGTGCCGGATGGACAGCACATCGGGACCGACGACCCCGCCGCTCTCCCCGCGGTGCCGGAGCTCGCCGTCAACGTGCTGCAGTCGGAGATCGGATCACTGCTCACCGCGGCCCTGGACGACTGCGTGGCGTCCGGGCTCACCGGGCCGACGTGTCCGCCCGAGCTCCGCGGCGCCACGCCCACGGGGGCTGCTCCGGGAACCGGCTACGTGTTCCTCGATCGCGTGTGGACCGACGACGACGAGACGTGGCGCTTCGCCACACAGCCCGGCACCCTCGACGTCGTGCGAGACGGACAACCCGTCACCGCCTCGTTCGTGTACCAGGGCACGCTCGGCGTCGACGCATCCGGCGAGCTGACGATCGCCGTCGACCAGGGCTGAAAGCTCAGGGCCGCGGTACGAGCAGGTAACCCCGCGCCACGTCGAAACCGGCGATCACGAGCCCCTGCGAGAGGTACCCGCCCAGCTCGTCGCGCACGACCCGCCGCCACGTCGCCGCCTCGACGGGCGCCGTGAGACGGAGGGCCTCGATGTCGGCGGGCACGGTCACCACGGCCGCGACGTCCGACTCGTCGGGTGCGGGCAGCGGCGGCGCCGCGAGCTCCCACGACACCAGGATGCGGTCGGTCTCGTCACCGCGGTTCACGCCGTCGTCCATGCTGCCGTAGTGGTCGACGAGGTAGTCGACCACGCGCGTGCCGAGCACCGACAGGTTGAGGTGCGCGTTGCGCGCGACCAGGGGATCGAACGTCCACGTGATGCGCCCGACGCCCCGCGCCAGCGCCCACTCCTGCTGGTGGCGTTTGAGCAGACGACCGAGCCCCGCACCGCGGTACTCGGCGAGCACGCCCGTGATGTGCGAGTGCATCGACCGCGCGGCGGGCTCGGCGAAGAAGGCGACGGAGGCTCCGACCATCCGGTCGCCCACGAAGAGCCCGGCCGTGTAGGAACCCGTGTGCGACAACGCCCGCAGCAGGTTGGGCGCGATGCCGGAGCGGTCGCCGCCCCAGACCTCCGCCAGCACCTCGGACGCGGTGTGCGCATCGGCGGCGGTCTCGAGCATGCGGATCGAGGGGGCGCTCATGCCCCCAGTCTCGCACCGACGCACGGCGACGGCGCGGGCACGGATCAGCCGCGGGTGACCACGTGCTCGGCGAACAGCCCCGGCCACGCCATGACGCCGTACGGGCTCCGCGCGACGATCAGACGGCTGCCGTCGATCAGCTCGCGCAGCGTCCGCGCGGTCTTGAGCGGATGCGTCCGGTCGCCCGTCCACGCCAGCACGAGCGTGCGCGCGGCGATCCGCGCCACCTTCTTCTTGCGCGGCAGATCGGTGGACGCGGCCCCCCGCAGCACGATCGGCAGGAGCTCAGGGGGAATCGCGGGCCGCGTCTCGGGGGCATCGGCGAGCGCGGGCGGCACGGGGGCCGTGTCCCCCAGCGCGAGGAACGCGGCCAGTCCGCCGCGCTCGACGAGGTCCGCGTTCGCACGGTAGAGGTCCCCCTGCGCGCGACGCCGCTTCCAGGCGGTGGGCGGGGTCACGAGGGTGAGGCTCGCGAAGCGTCCCGGATCGGCGACGGCCGCGTGCAGCAGCGTCCCCGCCCCCATCGAGGGACCGACGCCGTGCACCCGCTCCCCCGGAGCCACGTGATCGAGCAGCGCCAGCAGATCGCGGGCGAGCGCATCCCAGCCGTAGTCGGCCTCGCGGTGCGTGCCGCTCGATCGGCCGTGCGCGCGGGCGTCGTAACGGAGCACGCGATGACCGCGCAGGGCCCGGCCCAGATCGAGACCCAGCTGCGCGTCGCGCGCGCGGCTCGAGGTCAGCCCGTGCAGTTGCACGACGAGGGGCCCGGAATCGCCGGTGACGTCGTAATCGAGCGTCGCGCCGCGCACCTGCAACGAAGGCATCCGGGGCCGTCCTCTCTCGGAAATCAGCGCCCCCTAGACTACGGCGCGATGCGCCTCACCAATGTCTCCCAGTTGTCGCTGCCGCCCGGGGCGCTGCACAGCTACGCGGTGCGCCTGCGGGCGACCGACCGAGAGGTGCGGGTCTCGTTCGACCAGGGTCGCCACGTGGGCGAGGGGGATCGCCCCGGATCGTGGATGGCGATGTCGTTCCGTCTCCCCGGCGCCTCGCGCGCGAGGCTCGGCCCCGCGTGGGACGCCGTCATCGCGCGGCACGGGACGCTCCGCACGGTCTTCGCGCCGGGCGCCGACGGCGTGGCGCTCTTCGACGCGGAACCGGAGCCCGGGGTGTGGCAGCAGCATCCGGTCGCCACCACGACCGCCGCCGCCCTCCGCCAGGTGCTCGACGAGACCTGCCGGCCGTACGCGCCCGGGTCGTACCGGCTGTGCCTGGTCGAGGCCGAGGAGGGGGCGCCGGTCGTCGTGATCGGATCCGATCACGCGCACGTCGACATGTGGTCGCTGCTCGTGCTGGCGCGCGACCTCCGCGCGGCGCTCGGCGACGATCCGGCACCCGAGCCGCAGACGCCGGCCGCGCCCTTCGCGGAGCACACGGCGGCGCTCGAGGGGCGGGATGCGGCGCCCGCCGACGTCCTCGACGAATGGCACCGCCTGCTCGATGCGGGCGAGGGGGCCATGCCCCGCTTCCCGCTCCCCCTCGGCGACCTCTCGCCGGTTCCCGCCGAGGTCGTCGAGGTGCGCGACGTGCTCGACGCGGCCGGCGTCGAGGCGCTCTCGGCGGCCGCCGATGCGGCGGGCGTACGGGTGACCGCCCTGGCCCTGGCCGCTGTCACCGCCGCCACCCGGCGCGTGGCCGCGGCTCCCCTCCGGGCGGTGTTCCCGGTGCACAGCCGGCACGAGCCGCGATGGTCCGACGCCGTGGGCTGGTTCATCACCAACGCCGTCATCGAGTGCGAGGAGGCGGACCCGGTCGCGTGCGCCGCCGACATCCGCCGAGCGCTGCGGCTGGGGTCCCACCCGCTCGCGCCGATCTTCGCTCCGCTCGGGGGCTGGCCGAGCGTTCCCGGCATGTTCGCCATCTCGTGGCTCGACACCCGCCGACTGCCGGTCGCCGTTCCCGCCGACGCCGAGGCGCACTGGGTGTCGGCGGCGATCCGCACCGACGGCGTCATGATCTGGTTCGTCATCAACGACACGGGCCTGCATCTGCGCTGCCGCTACCCCGACACCCCCGCATCCCGGGCATCGCTCGCCGTCTGGCTCGACGCGGTCGACGGGGACCTCCGGCAGGCGGCGCGCCCCGCATCCGGGGCACCGGCCGCCCTCGCCCCCGCGCGCCGGGGATAGCCTGGAGGGATGGCCGAACGGGACGAGCGCGCACGACGACGGCTCACCCGGATGCCGTCGCAGGCCGCCATCGTGGCCGTGCTGGCTGTTGCGGGCCTCGCCTCGTCGTTCATGTTCACCCTGGTCGTCCCGATCCAGGCGAAGCTGCCCGAACTGCTCGACGCCAGCCGTGAGGACACCGCCTGGGTGGTGACCTCGACGCTGCTCGCCTCGGCCGTCATCACCCCGATCGCCGGGCGCCTCGGCGACATGTACGGCAAGCGGCGGATCGTCCTGGTGCTGCTCGGCGTGCTCGTGCTGGGCTCGGTCATCGCCGCGCTCTCGCAGGGCATCGCGGGGGTGGTCGTCGGCCGCACCCTGCAGGGAGCGGTGACGGGCGTCATCCCCCTCGGCATCTCGATCCTGCGCGACGTGCTGCACGAGGACCGCGTGGATGGGGCGATCGCCCTGATCAGCGCGACGCTCGGCGTGGGCGGCGCGGTGGGCCTTCCCATCAGCGCACTGGTCACCGAGAACGCGGACTGGCACGTGCTGTTCTGGGTCGCCGGCGCGCTCGGCGCCGTGGTCTTCCTGCTCGTGCTGTGGATCGTGCCGGTCAGCGTGCTGCGCACCGCCGGCCGGTTCGACTACGTCGGCGCGGCCGGGCTCGCGGTCGGGCTCGTGGGGGTGCTGCTGGCGGTGTCGCGCGGCAACGAGTGGGGCTGGAGCGCGCCCGCCACGCTCGCGTGCGGCCTCGGCGGTGTCGTCGTGCTGCTCGTGTGGGGGTGGTACGAGCTGCGCATCGACCAGCCGCTGCTGGATCTGCGGGTCGCCGCGCGCCCGGCCGTCCTGCTCACCAACCTCGCCTCGGTGGGGATCGGCTTCGCCCTGTTCGCCTCGAACGTGGTGTTCCCGCAGATGCTGGAGCTCCCCGTGTCGACGGGCGCGGGCTTCGGGCTGTCGCTGCTCGCGGCGTCGCTCATCGTCATGCCGTCGGGGCTGGTCATGATGGTCATCTCGCCCTTCTCGGCCCGCCTCGCGCGCTCGATCGGGCCCAAGCTCCTGCTCGTCATCGGCGCGATCTCGCTCATCGCCGCCTACGGCTTCACGCTGCTGTTCGCGAGCGAGGTGTGGCAGATCCTCGTCGCCAACATCGTCATCGGCGTCGGCATCGGCTTCGGCTACGCCGCGATGCCGATGCTCATCATGCGGTCGGTGCCGCCGTCGGAGACGGGCGCATCGAACGGCCTGAACGCGCTGTTCCGCTCGCTGGGAACCAGCACCGCGGCGGCGATCATCGGCGCGGTCCTGGCCACCATGTCGATCGAGGTCGACGGGATGACGGCGCCCACATCCGACGCGTTCCAGGTGTCGTTCGTGCTGGGCGGCGCCGCCGCCGCGGTGGCGCTCGTGCTCGCCCTCTTCATCCCGAGCCGCCGCGATCCGCACGAGGCGCGTCCAGCGCTGCCGGAGTAACGCTCCTCCACTACGGTGTCCTCATGGCTGAGGCACCACGCGGCACGTCGACGACCGACACACCCTCCGACGGGGACACCCGGTTCTTCGGCCAGCCGTGGGCGCTGGCGCACGTCTTCGGCGTCGAGATGTGGGAGCGCTTCAGCTTCTACGGCATGCAGGGGATCCTGCTGATCTACCTGTACTACAGCGTCGACCAGGGGGGCCTCGGCGTCGACAAGGCCATCGCGACCGGCATCGTGGGCGCCTACGGCGGGGCGGTCTACCTGTCGACGATCCTGGGCGCGTGGATCGCCGATCGACTGCTCGGCGCCGAACGCGTGCTCTTCGCGAGCGCCATCGTCATCATGGCGGGGCACATCGCCCTCGCCGTGCTCCCCGGGTTCCTGGGGGTCGGCGTCGGTCTCGTGCTCGTGGCGATCGGCTCCGGCGGGCTGAAGGCCAATGCGACCTCGGTCGTCGGCTCGCTGTACTCGACGGAGGACACCCGACGCGACGGCGGCTTCTCGCTCTTCTACCTGGGCATCAACCTGGGCGCGTTCGCGGGCGCGCTGCTCACCGGGCTGCTGCAGAGCACGCTCGGCTTCCACTGGGGCTTCGGTCTGGCGGCCGTCGGCATGGGGGTCGGCCTCATCCAGTACGCGATCGGACGCCGCGGGCTCCCCGCATCCGCCCGGGTCGTCCCCAACCCGTTGCCGACCAACCGCTACGCCCTGTGGATCGGCATCGCGATCGCGGGTGTCGTGCTCATCGCCGTCGCGGTTCTCGTGGGCGTCATCCGCGCCGACAACCTCGCCGTCGTGGTGATCGTCGTCACCGTCGTCGCCGCGATCGCCTACTTCGCCGTCATCCTGTCGTCCAGGCGTATCGCGCCGATCGAGCGCTCGCGCGTCTACGGGTTCATCCCGCTGTTCGTCGTGAGCGTCGGGTTCTGGTCGCTGTACCAGCAGCAGTTCACCGTGCTGACGATCTACTCCGACCAGCGCCTGAACCGCGACCTGTTCGGGTGGGAGATGCCCGTCTCGTGGGTGCAGTCCATCAACCCGGTCTTCATCATCATCCTCTCCGGCGTCTTCGCCGCGATCTGGACGAAGCTCGGCCGCCGGCAACCGAGCACCCCGGTGAAGTTCTCGCTGGGCGCGATCGTCATGGGCGCCGCGTTCCTGCTCTTCCTGATCTGGGCCAACGGCGGCCAGAACACGACGCCGCTCCTCGCGATCATCGGCATCCTCTTCGTCTTCACCGTGGCGGAGCTGTTCATCTCGCCCATCGGGCTCTCGGTGTCGACCAAGCTCGGGCCGAACATCTTCCACACGCAGATGGTGGCGCTCTTCTTCCTCTCGGTCGCCCTCGGCACGGCGATCGCGGGCGAGCTCGGCACGCTCTACGACCCGCAGAACGAGGTGCCCTACTTCTCGATCCTGGGTGTCATCGCGATCGCGCTGGGCGTGGCCCTGCTGCTGTGCGTCAAGCCCGTGCTCGCCCTCATGAAGGGCGTGCGCTGACCCCACGGGCCGCGCGTGCTTCCGCCCCGCGTGTTCTCGGAGAATCGCTCGTTTCTCGGAGGATGCGGCGCGCGCACTCCGAGAAACGGTGTGATCTCCGAGAACGGACGGGAACGCGCGGGCGGATGGGGCGGGCTCAGCGTTCGAGGACGACCGCCAGCCCCTGCCCGACGCCGATGCAGAGCGCGACGACCGCGACGCCGCCGCCGCGACGGGCCAGCTCGTGGGCCGCGTGCCCCAGGACGCGACCGCCCGACGCCCCCAGCGGGTGCCCGATGGCCAGCGCGCCGCCGTGGATGTTGACCTTCTCGGGGTCGAGGTCGGGCCACCCCGCGATGCACGCGAGCGACTGCGACGCGAACGCCTCGTTGAGCTCCACCACATCCACATCGGCCCAGGTGCGCCCCGCCCGCGCCAACGCCTTGTTGGCCGCTTCGATGGGAGCGATAGGGAAGACGTCGGGGTCGACGCCGTGCGTGGCACGTCCGGCGATGCGGGCGAGCGGTTCACCCGGGAGCGCCCCCTCGGCGCCGACGAGCACCGCGGAGGCGCCGTCGTTGATGCCCGACGAGTTGCCCGCGGTGACCGAGCCCGCGCCGTCGCTCGCGAAGAGGGGCTTCAGACCCGCCAGCTTCTCGATCGACGAGTCCGCGCGGATGCCCTCGTCACGGGCCAGTTCGGCGCCCGGCACCTGGACGATCTCGCTGTCGTAGACGCCATCCGCCCAGGCCTGGGCCGCGAGGCGGTGCGAGCGCACGGCGAAGGCGTCCTGCTCCTCGCGCGACAGCCCCCACTCGCGGGCGATCTTCTCGGCCGACTCGCCGTTGCTGATGGTCCACCCCGTCGGCAGCGCGCGGTTGGTCATGCGCCAGCCGATCGCCGTGTTCCAGAGCGTCTGGTTGCCGACGGCCGGCCAGGGCTTGGGCGACTTCTCGACGACGAACGGGGCACGACTCATCGACTCCACGCCGCCCGCGAGCACGATGTCGGCGTCGCCGGTCTCGACCGCGCGCGCGGCCTGGATGACCGCCTCGAGCGACGAGGCGCACAGCCGGTTGACGGTGACACCGGTGACGCTCGTGGGGAATCCGGCCAGCAGCGCGCCGAACCGCGCCACGTTGCGGTTGTCCTCGCCGGCCTGGTTGGCGTCGCCGAAGATGACGTCGCCGATCCGCGCCGGATCGATGCCGGTGCGCTCGACCGCGGCCTTCATGACGACGGCGGCGAGGTCGTCGGGACGGACGCCGGCGAGCGCGCCCCCGGCCCGGCCGAAGGGCGTGCGGACGGCGTCGTAGACGAAGCTGGCGGTCATGCGCGGTTCCCTTCGGTGCCGGATGCGGCCGCATCCGAGGAGTCGATGAGGTCGAGCCCGGTGAGCTCGCGGAGTTCGTCGAGCGTCGTGTCGCCGAACAGCTCGCGAACGGCGAAGCCGTCGGCCGTCACGTCGAACACGGCATGGTCGGTGTAGACACGCGACACGCAGCCGACGCCGGTGAGCGGGTAGGTGCACGCGGCGACGAGCTTGGACTCGCCCTGCTTGGTGAGCAGGTCCGTCATCACGTAGACGTCCTTCGCACCGATCGCGAGGTCCATGGCCCCGCCGACGGCGGGGATCGCGCCCGGCTCCCCCGTCGACCAGTTGGCGAGGTCACCGCTCTGCGAGACCTGGAAGGCCCCGAGCACGCAGACGTCGAGGTGCCCGCCGCGCATCATGGCGAACGAGTCCGCATGGTGGAAGTAGGCCGCGCCCGGCAACGCCGTCACCGCCTGCTTGCCCGCGTTGATGAGATCGGGGTCGACCCGGGACGCCTCGGGGGCCGGCCCCATCCCGAGCAGACCGTTCTCGGTGTGCAGCACGATCTCGAGGCCGTCCGGCAGGTGATCGGCGACGAGCGTCGGCGCGCCGATGCCGAGGTTCACGTACGCCCCCTCGGGGATGTCGGCGGCGATGCGGCGCGCCAGGTCGACGCGCGAGAGTCGAGTGGTCATGATGCTCCTTCTGCCGCCGCGGCGACCGGGCGGCCTTCGAGGTCCACCCCTCCGACGAAGACGCCGTCGTCCAGCCAGCGTCGCTCCCCCACCGCCACGACGCGGTCCACGAAGATGCCCGGCGTGACGACCGTCTCCGGGTCGAGCGCACCGAGGGGCACGATCTCGTCGACCTGCGCAATGGTCGTCGTCGCGGCGGTCGCCATGATCGGCCCGAAGTTGCGGGCCGTCTCGCGGTAGACGAGGTTCCCCCACCGATCGCCGGCACGTGCGCTGATGAGGGCGACATCGGCGCGGATGGGGTACTCGAGCACGTAGCGGCGACCGTCGATCACCCGCTCCTCCTTGCCCTCGGCGAGCTGGGTGCCCACGCCCGTGGGCGAGAAGAAGGCGCCGACGCCGGCGCCGGCCGCACGGATGCGCTCGGCGAGGTTGCCCTGCGGCACGACCTCGAGCTCGATCTCGCCCGCGCGGTAGAGGCCGTCGAAGACCCAGGAGTCCGCCTGCCGCGGGAACGAGCAGATGATCCGGCGCACGCGCTTCTCGGCGAGCAACGCCGCGAGGCCGACGTCGCCGTTGCCGGCGTTGTTGCTGACGATCGTCAGCCCGGAGGCGCCCTGGGCGATGAGGGCGTCGATCAACTCGACGGGCTGACCGGCGCGGCCGAAGCCGCCGATCAGGATGGTGGCGCCGTCGGGGATGCCGGCGAGCGCCGACTCCACGTCGGGCACGGTCTTGTCGATCATCCGCACTCCTTCGTCGATGTTCGCTCTGCGAACGCATGTACGTATAACGCACATGCTACGCCGACCACCGCGCGCGCACCACCCCCGGAGCAGGCCCGCTGCCCGGTCGGCGGAAGCACGCCGGGTCAGTCCTCGGCGAAGACGTCCTTCGCGATACGGAACGCCGTGTTGGCCGCCGGGACGCCGCAGTAGATCGCCGACTGCAGGATCACCTCGACGATCTCGTCCTGCGTGAGCCCGTTGCGGACGGCCGCCCGCAGGTGCATCGCGAGCTCCTCGTGGTGGCCGAGCGCGATGAGCGCGGTCAGCACCGCGATCGAGCGGTCCCGACGCGCCAGGCCGGGGCGCGACCAGATGTCTCCCCAGGCGTAGCGGGTGATGAGGTCCTGGAAGTCGGCGGTCAGCGGCACGGTGCCCGCGACCGCCCGGTCGACGTGGGCGTCGCCGAGCACCTCGCGGCGCACGCTCATGCCCTGCGTGTAGCGCTCGCCGTCGGCGAGGCCCTCACCGTCCGGCCGGGTCATCGCGTCACCCCCGAACGCAAACCGTCGAAGAAGTCGAGGAGCAGCGCCGCGGTCGCCGCGGGCTGCTCGGCGGGCGGGAGGTGCGCCGCCCCCGCGATCCTGGCGACCCGGCCGTCGGCGACACCCTCCGCGATCTCGACCGACTTCGCCTCCGGCGCGACATGATCGAACTCCCCCCACGCGGCGAGCACGGGACGCCGGATCTCCCCCAGCCGATCGCGCACGTCGTAGGCGGCGAGGGCCTCGCAGCAGAGCGCGTAGCCCTCGTCGTCGGCCTCGCGGAGCACGTGCAGCAGTCGTCCGCTGAGCTCGGGCTCCCGCTCGATCGAGCCGGGGGCGAACCACCGCTCCGCCGACGGGATGATGAGCGTCGACGTCGACTGGGCGCGCACCTGCGCGGCGCGCTGGGCCCACGCCGTCGGCTCGCCGAGCAGGGCTCCGGAGGCGAGGATCGCGGCCGCATCCACCAGGTCGGGGTGCCGGAGGGCGAGTTCGAGCCCGGTCGCGCCGCCCAGCGACACACCGGCGTAGAGGATGCTGCTCTCGCCCGCCTCGCGCACGCGGGAGGCCACGGCATCCGCGAGATCGGCGACGGTGAACGCGGCGTCGGGGGCGGGGGCGGCGCCGTGGCCCGGCAGGTCCCAGGCGGCGACGCGGTACCGCTCCCGCAGCAGCGGCACGGTGGTCTCCCACAGGATCGTCGAGGTGCCCAGCGACGGGCCCAGCACGATCAGCGGCGCCCCGGCGGGGCCGTGGATGTCGCTCAGCGCGATGGCGGGTGCGGTCATGTCTCCTCCGGGGTCGTCGGGCCGGCGGCACGGACGGCACGGTCGACGAGCGCGGCCGCCGCGCCCGTGTAGTTCGCGGGATCGAGCAGTGCATCGACGCCGTCGCTCGGATGCGGCGCGCCCGGCGCCCGATCGACGGCGGCCTCGAGGGCGTCGACGACGAGCTGACGCAGGTCGCCCCCGGCGCCGGCGGCCGACACGATGCGGGCGACCTCGTCGGCGCCCAGCACCGGCGCGAGCACGATCGAGAGCCGTTCGGCGATGATCAGCGGATCGGCACGGAGGATCTCGGCCGCACGCACAGGAAAGGCGCGCAGCCCCTCCGCCAGCGACGCCGCCGAGCCGCTCGCCCCGAGCGCGAGGCGCAGCAGGTCGCGCAGGGTGGGCCACTCGGCGTGCCACGCGCCGTCGGGGCGCTCGTCGACCGCGAGGGCCGCCGCGAGGTGCAGGGTCGCCGCGAGCTGCGGCGCCCGCAGGGCGGCGGAGCGCACCAGCACGGATGCGGCGGGGTTCTGCTTCTGCGGCATGGCGCTGGAGCCGCCGCCGGTGCCCTCGGCGAACTCGCCGATCTCGGTGCGACTGCCGGTGGCGACGTCGCCGGCGAGCCTGCCGAGCGCGTCGACGACCTGCACGAGGGCGTCGCCCAGTTCCGTGACCGGCCAGCGCTCGACGTGCCACGGTGCGTCCGGCGTCGCGAGACCGACCTCGTCCGCGAAGGCCGCGGGCAGCGCCGCGGCCGCATCCGCCCCGCCGATCTCGACGAACGAGGCGAGTGTGCCGCCGGCTCCGCCGAGTTGGGCGGGAAGAGTGTCGAGCACGCCCGCGAGGCGCGCGCGGGCACGGGTGACACCGCGCAACCACGACGCCGCGCGGGCGCCGAGGGTCGTCGGCACCGCGTGTTGGGTGAGCGTGCGCGCGGCGCTGACGTCGTCGCGGTGCGCGCTCGCGAGCGCCGCGAGGGCGGCCTCCACGCGAGCGAGCGAGCGCACGATCTGCGCACCGGCGGCGCGCGAGGTCGTCATGAGCGCCGTGTCGAGGATGTCCTGGCTGGTCGCGCCGCGGTGCACCCAGATGCGCACCTCGCCCGGCACCCGCTCCTTGGCGGCGCGCACGAGCGGGATGACGGGATTGCCGCCGGCGACGGCGGCGCGTGCGATCGGGGCAGCGTCCAGCCAGCCCGGGTCGCCGGTCAGCGCCTCGCTGACAGCCGTGGCCGCCGCATCCGGCGCCACGCCCACGCGCGCCCAGGCGCGGGTCAGCGCGGCCTCGGCCCCGAGGAGCGCGGTCAGGACGGCGTCGTCCGCCACCAGGGCGTCGTGCCCGACGGTCACCGGCGAGAGCAGCCCGCCATCGATCGCGACGGGGGCGCCGCTGCCTGGCGGGACGTCAGAAGGCAAGGAACACGGTCTCCTTCTCGCCCTGCAGATGGATGTCGTGGCGCAGATCACCCTCGGGCGTGCGGGTCGCGACGAGCGTAGCGCGCTCGGCGGGCTCGAGCGAGGACAGCAGCGGGTCGGCGGCCAGTAGCTCCTCGTCGTCGGGCAGGTAGATGCGGGTGTGCAGCTTGTTCGGCAGGCCGCGCGCGTAGACGACGACCGCGAAGAACGGCGCCTTGCCGGGCTCCGCGCCGGGGTTGCGCGTCCAGAAGTCGTAGCCGCCGTCATCCGTCGTGAACGCGCGACCGAACCCGGTGAAGGTGTGGTCGTCACGGCGGAGCGAGCCCCGCGCACGGGCGGGTGTGCCGTCGGCGTTCGCTCCCCAGATCTCGATGCAGCAGTCGGGGATCGCCGCCCCCGCGCCGTCGTACACCGTGCCCGAGAGGACGATCGCGCCGGTGGAGTGCGGGAAGGCGACCTCGTGCATCTTGGGGTACTGCAGGCCGAACGCGAAGAACGGGCCGATGGTCTGACCCGCGGTCGGCGCCAGCGGGGCCTCGCCGCGCGCGCGGCGGGTGTCGGTCGTCTCGGACATCAGTGCTCCCCCTCCGACTCGAACCACGTCGCATCCGGCCCGTCGACGATGATGTCCCACCGGTAGCCCATCGAGAACTCGGGCACCGTGAGGTCGTGGTCGTAGGCGGCGATCAGACGATCGCGGTCCTTCTGGTCGCGGATCGTGTTGTAGATCGGGTCGAGGCCGAACAGTGGGTCGCCGGGGAAGTACATCTGCGTGATGATGCGCTGCGTGAACCCCGACCCGAACACCGAGAAGTGGATGTGGGCGGGGCGCCACGCGTTGATGTGGTTCTTCCACGGATACGGGCCCGGCTTGATCGTGGTGAACGAGTACTCGCCGGCATCGTTGGTGACCGTGCGGCCGGCACCGGTGAAGTTCGGGTCGAGCGGGGCGGGATGCTGGTCGCGCTGGTGGATGTAGCGGCCGGCGGCGTTGGCCTGCCAGATCTCCACCAGCTGGTTGGCGAGGGGGCGCCCCCAGCTGTCGAGCAGGCGACCGGTGACGGTCATGCGCTCGCCCTGCGGCTCGCCGGTGTGCTGGAGCGTGAGGTCCGACTCGATCGCGGCGACGTCGCGCTGACCGAAGGCGGGAGAGACGAGCTCGATCGTCTCGGGGTCGACCAGACGGGGGTTCTTCGTCGGGTGGCGCAGCACGCTCGAGCGGTACGGCGCGAAGTCGTACAGCGTCGCGGGGACGCGTTCGCCGGCGGCGTCGCGACGGGCGGCATCGGCGTGCGCCTCGGCGATCTCCGACGTGATCTGGCTCTGGGACGGCATGTCCGGTGAGGCCAGCAGCGACTCAGGAGCCGCGGCCGTGGACGGATGGGCGGTCATGAGCGTCTCCTTCGACGTTCGCGGGCGGGTCGTGACAGCGTCGCATCCTCCTGCGCGTGACTCCGCGTCCATTCTCACTCAGTGAGAATCACTGTGCCGCAGGGCGCGCGTCAGATCCTTCGCCGCCTGCACCACGAGCGGAGCCAGGCGGCGCTCGTCGTGCGCGTCGTCGAGGTGGGCGACGATGCCCAGCGCGGCCGGCGGCAGTCCGGGAACGGGACCGAGCGACGCGGCGACCGACAGGTTGCCGAGCGTCATCTCCTCGCGGGTCGACGCGTAGCCCCGGGCACGGGCGCGCTCCAGGTCGGCGCGCAGCACGGCGGGATCGGTGATCGACCGACGCGTCTCGGGCACGAGCGGATGCCGCAGGTAGGCGTCGAGCCACGCGTCGTCCCGGGCGGCGAGGATCGCTTTGCCGACGCCCGTGGTGTGCAGCGGATGCCGCCCGCCCGCACGGCCGAGCGTCGGCACCGAGGCGCGCCCGGTGATCCGACCCGCGAAGACGACCGCGGGCGCTCCCGGGCCGCTCTCGCTGAGCACCGCGAGGTGCACGTTCTCACCCGTCGCCTCGTACAGGCGCACCATGTGCGCGAGAGCGGTCTCGCGCAGGCGCAGGGCGAGCGGCGAGAGCTCGCCGATCTCCCACAGCGACGCGCCGACGGCGTACGCATGCCCCGCGGTGCGGTGCAGCATCCCCTCGTCGATCATCTGCTGGAGGAGGCGGTGCACGCTCGAGAGCGCCAGGCCCGTGCGTGCGGCGATCGCGGCGGCGGACAGCTCGGGGGCGTCCTCGTCGAAGGCGCGGAGGATCCGCATCGCCCGCCGCAGCACTCCCTCACCCGCCACCCCGCCCCCTTTCCCCGTTCCGTCCCGCCCGCCCGGCCGGCCACATCCGCCGAGCGCATATCCCGTGCGCGAGCGCACATCCTCGAAGATATGCGCTCGGCGACCGGATATGCGCTCGGCGGGAGGGCGGGCGGGGATGTGCGAGGGTGTGGGGCATGGCGAATTCGGCCAGCGGCGACTCGATGACCGAGCGCATCGTGCGCGTGCTCGACACGTTCACGGCGGAGCGCACGGTGCAGACGACGAGCGAGATCGGCCGGCGCGCGGGGCTGCCCTCATCCAGCGCCCATCGGATCGTCGACGAGCTCGTCGCCTCCGGCCTGCTCGAGCGCGACGAGGACCGCCGCATCAGCCTCGGGCTGCGCCTGTGGGAGCTGGCCCTGCGCGGCTCGAACGCCCTGCGGCTGCGCCAGGCCGCGCTGCCCCACATGGCCACGGTCCAGTCGGATGTGCGCGAGCACACGCAGCTCGCCGTGCTCGAGCAGGACGAGGCGCTCTTCCTCGAGCGCCTGTCCCACCCGGATGCCGGCGCCAACATCACCCGCATCGCCGGGCGCCTACCGCTGCACGCCTCCTCATCGGGCCTGGTGCTCCTCGCGTTCGCGCCGCACGAGCTCCGCGAGCGTGTGCTCGCCGCCCCGCTCGCCCCGCTCGCGTCCGGAACCATCACGGATGCGGCGGCGCTCCGCCGGGAGCTCGGCCACATCCGCACGCAGGGATGGGTCGTCGCCCCCGGCTCGGTCGAGTCGGTCTCCACGGGGGTGGCGGTGCCGGTCCGCGATCGCGGCCGGGTCGCCGCCGCGCTCTCGGTCGTGCTGCCGCGGGAGGCCGACCCGATGGGACCGCTCGCGGCACTGCGCGCCGCCGCATCCGCGATCGAGTCCGATCTGCGCGCCGATCGCCGCTGACCCCCGCCCTTCAACCGAAGCTCACCATGAATCCCGTTCAACGGGAAAGGGCGGCGGATGCGGGAGGGTGACGGCACACTGGCGGTATCGCCGTCGAAGGAGACGCCATGACCACCGAACGCACCCGCGTCGCCATCGTCGGAGCCGGGCCCGCGGGCCTGCTGCTGTCGCACCTGCTGGCCGCATCCGGCATCGAGTCGATCGTGCTGGACTCCCGCACCCGCGAAGAGATCGAGAACACGATCCGCGCCGGCATCCTGGAGCAGGGGACGGTGGATCTGCTGGTCGAGAGCGGCGCATCGACACGGGTGCTGCGCGACGGCAACCGCCACGACGGCATCGAGCTCCGCTTCGCGGGCGAGGGGCACCGCATCGACTTCCCCGCCCTCGTCGGCCGGAGCGTCTGGCTCTATCCGCAGCACGAGGTCCTGCGCGACCTCGTCGCGGCGCGCCTCGACGCCGGCCAGGATCTGCGCTTCGGCGCATCCGTCGAGGGGCTCGCCGACACCGGCACCGACCGTCCGCGCGTCATCGGCCGCACCGCCGACGGCACCCCGTTCGAGATCGAGGCCGACATGGTCGTCGGCGCCGACGGGTCGCGCAGCGTCATCCGCCCCGAGGTCACCGGCTCCTCGACCGGCGGCTACTTCCGCGAGTACCCGTTCGCCTGGTTCGGGATCCTGTGCGAGGCCCCGCCGAGCGCCGACGAGCTGATCTACAGCAACTCCGACAACGGCTTCGCTCTCATCAGCCAACGGAGCGCCACGGTGCAGCGCATGTACTTCCAGTGCGACCCGCAGACCGACCCGCAGGCGCTCGACGACGCAGAGATCTGGGAGGAGCTGCAGTCGCGCGTGCCCGGCACGACGCTCCGGGAGGGTCGCATCTTCCAGCGCGACGTGCTGCGGTTCCGCAGCTTCGTGGCGCACGAGCTGCGCCGCGGCCGCGTGGCGATCATCGGCGACGCGGCGCACACCGTGCCGCCGACGGGGGCGAAGGGCATGAACCTCGCCGTGGCGGATGTGGTGCTGTTGCACCGTGCGCTCGAGGCGCTGCTCCTCGACGCCGACGAGCGTGCGCTCGACGCCTTCCCCGAGACCGCCCTGCGTCGCATCTGGAAGGCCCAGCACTTCTCGTGGTGGATGACGAGCATGCTGCACGTCGCACCCGACGCGTCCGACTTCGACCGCCGCCGGCAGCTCGGCGAGCTGCGCTCGGTCGTCGAGTCCGAGGCCGGGCGCGCCTATCTGGCCGAGGCGTACACCGGCTGGCCGTTCGAGACCCGGCTCGGCTGAATCCGCCGCACCCACGCGAAGCGAGCACCCGCGCGAAGCGAGTAGAGTCCGGTGCTCGTGACCTCGAACGCCGAACCGCGCCCGCCGAGCCGCGGTGCGGCCGCGGCCCTCGCGGTCGTGGCGGTCGCCCTCATCGCCGCCAACATGCGCGCGACGATCACGGGCGTGGGGCCGCTGCTCGCCCAGATCGCCGACGACCTCGGCACCACGACGGCCGCCCTCGGCGCCCTGGCCGCCATCCCGCTGCTCACCTGGGCGATCGTCTCGCCGCTCACGCATGGGCTGTCGCGCCGGTTCGGGATGTCGCGCGTCGTGCTGTGCGCCCTGGTGCTGCTCGGCGCGGGCACCGCCTGGCGGTCGGCGCCCGGCTCCGACGCGAACCTCTGGGTCGGCACCGCCGTGATCGGCGCGGCCCTCGCGGTGGCGAACGTCCTCATGCCCGCGATCATCAAGCGGGACTTCGGGCGACGGGTTCCGCTCATGATGAGCGTCTACACGGCGCTCCTCGGCGGTGTCGGCGCGATCGCGTCGGCCGTCGTCGTGCCGGTGTCGGAGGCCGCGGGTGGCGGCGGCGACGGATGGCGCATCGCCCTGGCCTCCACGTCCGCCCTCCTCCCCTTCGCGATCGCGCTCTGGCTGTGGGTGATCCTGCGCCGCGGCGTAGACCCGCGCCCGGCCGCGCCCCGGAACACGGCCGCACCCCGAAGCGCCACCCCGCCCGAGACCCCGGCCCACGCCCCCTCCGCCGCTCGCCGCGGCTCCGGCATCTGGACCGACCCGCTCGCGTGGCTGGTCGCGGCTTACATGGGCGCGCAGTCGGCGTCGTTCTACATGCTCGTGACGTGGCTGGCCCCGCTCGCCGCCTCGTACGGCAAGGGCGCGGTCGCCGCCGGCATCGACGTGGCGCTGTTCCAGATCCTCGGCGTGATCGGTTCGTTCGCCGTGGCCTTCGCCCTGCAGGGGCGCCTGCGCCGCTGGGTGCCGGCCGCGCTGCCGCTGCTCGCGATCGCCGCCGCGGTCGGCATCATGACGGTGCCCGCCGCGCTGACGCTGTGGGTGATCCTGGCGGGCCTGTCGGCCGGCGCCTCGCTGAGCATGTCGCTCACGCTCATGGCCGAGCGGGCGCGGGATCCCGCGACGTCGTCCGCGCTGTCGGGCATGTCGCAGTCGGTCGGATACCTGATCGCCGCACTCGGGCCGGTCGCGTTCGGCGCCCTGCACGCGATCGACGGCGGGTGGATGCTGTCGCTCCTGCTCCTGATCGCGGTGCTCGTCGCGCAGGTCGTCGTCGGGGTCGCCGTCGGGCGCGAGCGGTTCGTGCTCGACGCCCGCACGCCTCGGGCACCCCGCACCCCGCGACGCCGCGGCTGACGACCGAGCGGGCTCAGTCCGGGAAGGCGATGCGCCGCAGGAGCGCGGCGAGCTGCGCGCGATCGTGCGCGTCGAGCCCGGCGTGGAGGTCGTGCTCCGCCGCCGCGGCGGCGGCGACGGCCTGCTGGTGCAGCGCCCTGCCCTCATCGGTGACGACCACGACGTTGGCGCGGCGATCCGAGGGGTCGGGGCGGCGCTCGACGAGGCCGCGCCGCTGCAGGTCGTCGACGAGCGCCACGACCTGACTCGGGTCCAGACGCAGGAACTCGGCGAGCTCGCGCTGCGTCGGCCGGGCGCCGTCGTCGGCGGCGAGCGCCAGCACCGAGTAGGAGCGCACCCGGAGCCCGAGGGGCGCGAGCGCGGAGTTGCCGGCCGCGAGCGAGAGCGCGTTGGCCCGGGCGAGCAGGAAGCTGAGGTCGTCGGCGAGCGCCGCCGTCGCGAGCGCGTCCGGCGCGGTTCCCTCGGGGATCGCCATGCCGAGAGCGTAGCAAATCGTGTCGAGAACAATAATTGACATTCTCAACGAGTTAGCGGTTCAATGGGGATCACCAACGAAGGAGTCCCCCATGTCTCTCGACGGCAAAGTCGCCATCGTCACCGGATCAGGCCGCGGCCTGGGCCTCGCCTACGCACAGGAACTCGCTCGTCAGGGCGCATCCGTGGTCATCAACGACGTGGATGCCGACACCGCGGCGGCCGCCGTCGCCACGATCGAGGACGCGGGCGGCTCCGCCGTCGCCGTCGTCGCCCCGGTCGGCCCGACCACGACCGCGCAAGAACTGGTCCGCACCGCCGTCGAGCGCTTCGGGCGCCTCGACATCCTCGTCACGAACGCCGGCGTCCTGCGCGACACCGTGCTGTGGAAGATGAGCGACGACGACTTCGACACCGTGATCGGCGTGCACCTGCGCGGCACGTTCACGTGCGTTCGCGAGGCCGCCACGTACATGCGCGCCAACGAGATCGCGGGCCGGATCATCTGCATCGGCTCGCCCACCGGTCAGCGCGGCAACTTCGGTCAGACCAACTACGCCGCCGCGAAGGCCGGCATCGTCGGGATGGTGCGCACCTGGGCGCTCGAGCTCAAGAAGGCGGGCATCACGGCCAACGCCGTCATCCCCGTCGCCGCGACCGCGATGACGGCGACCGTGCCGTACTTCGCAGCGGCCGTCGAGGCGGATGCGGCCGGCGAACCGATGCCGGAGTTCTACCGCCACGGCCTCGGCTTCGGCACGTCGGACGACGTATCGGGCCTCATCGCCTACCTGGCCTCCGATGCCGCGAGCGGCGTCTCGGGTCAGGCCATCGGCGTCGGCGGCGACCGCATCCAGCTCTGGTCGCACCCCGAGCCCGTCGTCACGGCCTACCACGAGGGCGGATGGAGCACCGAGGCCCTCGAGGCCGAGTTCCCCGCGACGATCGGCGAGAGCCTGCAGTCGGTGGGCGAGCGGTTCCCCGCCCTGCCGGACGAGCTGCAGCGCCCCCGCCCCTGAGACCCGGCGGGCCCGCCCTCACGCGGGTCCGCCGCACCACATCCGCCCGAGGAGGAGCGATGTCCCCGCGGTACGAGCCGGCAATCGATCTCGACCAGATCCAGGCGATCGACGTGCATGTGCACATCGAGGTCGACGCGCACGGGCACAGTTCGCTGCCCGACGACCTGGCGGAGGCCGCGTCCGCGTACTTCAGCGCCGACGTCGAGCGCCCCGACCTCGACGCGGTCGCCGCCTACTACCGCGAGCGGAAGATGGCCGCCGTGGTGTTCACGGTCGACGCGCAGACCGCGCTGGCGCACGCGCCGCTCTCGAGCGAAGAGGTCGCGGAGGGCGCGGCGCGCAACAACGACGTCCTCATCCCGTTCGGCTCGGTCGACCCGCGTCGCGGAGCGGCGGCCGTCGAACAGGCCCGGCGCCTCATCGGCGACCACGGTGTGCGGGGATTCAAGTTCCACCCCACCGTGCAGGGCTTCGACCCGAGCGATGAGGCGTGGTTCCCTCTCTACGAGGTGCTGCAGGAGGCGGGCGTCGTCGCGCTGTTCCACACCGGGCAGACCGGCATCGGCGCGGGGATGCGCGGCGGGCGCGGCTTCCGGCTCGCGCTGTCGAACCCGATGCTGCTCGACAGTGTCGCCGCGGAGCACCCCGACCTGCAGATCATCATGGCCCACCCCTCCGTGCCGTGGCAGGACGAGGCCATCTCGGTCGCCACCCACAAGCACAACACCTGGATCGACCTCTCGGGCTGGAGCCCCAGGTACTTCCCGCCGCAGCTCGTGCGTGCGGCGAACTCGTTCCTGAAGAAGCGCATCCTGTTCGGCTCGGACTTCCCGCTGCTGACGCCGGACCGCTGGCTGCGCGACGTCGCGGAGACCGACCTCAAGCCCGAGGTCATGCCGGGCATCCTCAAGGACAACGCGGCACGCCTGCTGGGGCTCACGTGAGCGGCGCCGCACCCGCGATCGCGTCGGGCGGCGCGTTCGGCGCCGACCCGCTCGGATTCGCCGACGCCCATCTGAGCGAGGCGGCGCGGTCCACGCTGACCGCGCTCGACGCGGTCGTACAAGAGCGCGTCCGGCCGTTCCTGACGCAGGCGTGGGAGAACGCGGTCATGCCCACGGGGGTGCTCGACGCACTCATCCCCCTCTCGCTGATGACTCCGCCCGAGGTCGACGCGGATGAGGCGGCATCGTCGATTTTCTCCGGCTTCCGCACCTTCGTGCTCGCGCGCACCGACGCCTCGGTCGCCACCGCCTACAACGCGCAGTCCGGGCTCTTCCGCACCGCCGTGCGGTTGGGCGGGTCGGCGGCGCAGGCGGCCGAGCTGGATCCCCGCATCACCGACTTCTCGCTGCGCGGTGCGTTCGCGCTCACCGAGGCCCACCACGGGTCCGACATCGCCGGGGGCCTCGCCACCACGGCGCACCGGGTCGGCGACGAGTGGGTCATCGACGGCGACAAGCGGTGGATCGGCGGCGCCGACACGGCCGACGTGATCGTGGTCTTCGCCCGCGACACCGCCGACGACCAGGTGAAGGCGTTCCTCGTCCCCCGCGACGCCCGGGGCGTGTCGCTCCGTCGGATCGCGGGCAAGGTGTCGCTGCGCCCGATGCAGAACTTCGACATCGGGCTGACCGGTGTGCGCGTGGCCGAATCCGCCCGGCTGCAGCGCGTCGAATCGTGGCGCGACGTGGCGCGGATCCTCCGCGCTCTCCGCTCGGATGTCGCCTGGATCGCCACCGGCATCCAGTCCGGCGCACTCGAGGCGGCGGTGCGCTACGTCGGCGAGCGCCGGCAGTTCGGGCGCCCCGTAGGCGGATTCCAGCTCGTGCAGGAGAAGCTGGCGCGCATGCTCGGCAACCTGACCTCGTCGTTCGGCATCGCGACGCGGCTCTCCGCCGAGCAGGATGCCGGGGTGTACCGGGACGAGAGCTCCGCGCTCGCCAAGATGCAGACCGCACGTCTCGCGCGCGAGACCGTCGCCCTGGCCCGCGAGGTGCAGGGCGGCAACGGCATCCTGCTCGACCACGACGCGGCCCGGTTCTTCGCCGATGCCGAGGCCGTCTACTCCTACGAGGGCACGCACGAGATGACCTCGCTCATCGTCGGACGCGCCCTGACCGGCATCTCCGCCTTCGCCTGACCACCCCCGAAAGGACCCCTCATGACCACGATCGCCGCCTACGCGGACGCCGCGACCCTCGCCGGAACCGACCTCGGCTGGACCGACTGGATCGAGGTGACGCAGGATCGCGTGAACCTGTTCGCCGACGCCACCGACGACCACCAGTGGATCCACGTCGACCCCGAGCGGGCGAAGGACGGGCCGTTCGGCGCCCCCATCGCCCACGGATTCCTGTCGCTGTCGCTGACCGTGAAGTTCTGGTCGGAGCTGTTCGACCTCGAGGGCGTCACGACCCGGGTCAACTACGGCCTGGACAAGGTGCGGTTCGTGTCTCCGGTGAAGGTCAGCGCGCGCATCCGCGGCGGCGCCGTCATCGCCGAGGTCACCGAGGTGCCGGGCGGCTACCAGTTCGCCGTCGACCAGACCATCGAGATCGACGGGGCCGCCAAGCCCGCCGTCGTCGCCCGAGGCCTGTACCGCTTCTACGCCTGACCCCACCCCCGTACGACCTCGACGAAGAGGAGGCGCGACGATGCGCGATCACGGACTCGGCTCCTGGCTGACCAAACGACGACTGAAGAGCCCCGACAAGACGGCGCTGATCTTCGGCGACGGCCAGACGCTCACCTACCGCGCGTTCGCGGACGCCGCCGACCGCGTGGCCACGGTGCTGCGCGAGCGCGGCGTGCGCCAGGGCGACAGCGTCGCCTACCTCGGCGAGAACAGCCCGGAGTTCCTCGAGGTCCTCTTCGGGTGCGCACGCCTGGGGGCGGTGTTCGTGCCGGTGAACACCCGCCTGGCGGCCCGCGAGATCGAGCACATCCTGGTCGACGCCGGCACCCGCGTGCTCATCCACGACCCCGAGTTCGCCGAGCGGGTCACGTCGGGGGTGGAAGCGGCGCAGATCGCCGACGTGATCCTCACCGGTCCCGGGATCTCGTTCCACCCCGGACTCGATGTGCTGCTCGAGGGCGCGGCGGTCAACGCCGAGACGGCCGCGGTGACCCTCGACGACCCGGCCGCGATCGTCTACACGTCCGGCACGACCGGGCGGGCCAAGGGCGCCGTCCTCACCCACGGCAACCTCACCTGGGTGTCGCTCAACTGCATCGTCGACTACGACGTCGTCTCGACCGACGTGGCCCTGATGATCTCGCCGCTGTTCCACGTGGCATCCCTCGGCATGGGGGCCCTCCCTGTCCTCCTCAAGGGCGCGACCCTCGTGCTCGAGAAGGGATTCGAGCCGGGACGTGCCCTCGATCTCATCGAGCGGCACGGGGTCAGCATGCTCAGCGGCGTGCCCACCACGTACCAGCTGCTCGCCGATCACCCCGCGTGGGCGAGCACCGACCTCTCGAGCCTGCAGAAGCTCACCTGCGGCGGGTCGGCGGTGCCCACCCGAATCCTCAACGCCTTCGAGGAGCGCGGCCTGTCGTTCTCGCAGGGGTACGGCATGACCGAGACGTCGCCGGGTGCCACCTCCCTCGCCCCGACGATGACCCGCGAGAAGCAGGGCAGCGTGGGGCTCCCGCATTTCTTCACCGACATCCGCGTCACCGATGCGGAGGGACATGTCGTGGCTCCCGGCGTCGTCGGCGAGATCGAGGTCGCCGGACCCAACGTGTTCCCGGGCTATCACGGCCTGGCCGACGCGACCGCGGCCGCCTTCACCGACGACGGATGGTTCCGCTCGGGAGATCTCGGCTACCTCGACGACGACGGGTACCTCTTCATCTCCGACCGCCTGAAGGACATGATCATCTCCGGCGGCGAGAACATCTATCCCGCCGAGGTCGAGAACCTCATCAACGACATCCGCGACATCTCGGGCGTCGCCGTCATCGGCGTGCCGGACGAGCGCTGGGGAGAGGTGCCGTGGGCGGTCGTCACCGTGCGCGAGGGCGCCGAGGTGACGACCGAGTCGGTGCGCGCCGAGCTCGACGGCGTGCTGGCCCGGTACAAGCTGCCCAAGAACGTCGTGGTCGTCGAGGACCTGCCGCGCACCGCATCCGGCAAGATCCGCAAGGCCGACCTCCGCAGCCGTTTCGGACGGTGAGCGGGGCCGGCCGCCGAGCGGAGGGCGGTCGGCGCGCGACGCTCAGCGGCCGGCGAGCCGGGTGAGGACGTCGCGGGCCGGATCGATCAGCTCGCTCCGGCGGGCGCGATACGCGTCGATGGAGCGCGGGGCGGGCCAGTCGGCATCCATGAACTCCGCGGGAAGTCTCGGGTCGGCTCGCAGCAGCGCCAGCCAGTCCGAGACGAGCATCGTGAGCGCCGACAGCGGCGGCACCGAGGCGGCGAGCACGTCGGGGTCGTCCCACGCGGCCAGGAACCGGTCATGGTCGTCCCGCAGGGCGTCGAGGTCCCACGCCCCGCGCACCGACGGCGCGAGGGGGAACTCAGGCAGGTCCCGCGCACGGAACGCCACGACGCACTGCGCGGGAAGCTCGTCGCGCAGCGGTTCGAGCGCGCCGGCGAGGTCGACCTCGCCGGGCGCGACCCACAGGCCGTCGCGCACCGGGGCGAATCCCTCCCAGGTGAGCGCGGCACGGAGCCGGTGCCGCAGCGTCCGCTGCCCCTCGGGCACCGAGAACGTCACGAGCGTCCACCCGAGCCCCTGGGGCGAGAACGGATGCGGCGAGTGCACGCGCTCGGCGGCCTCGCGCAGCACGTCGCGGGCGTGATCGGTGAGGCCGTACTCGACCTCGCGCCCCACGCGCCCCCGGGTGAGGAACCCCCGCAGCACCATGCGGTCGAGCCCGGCACGGGCGGTGGGCCCGGCGATGCCGGCGTCGCCGAGGACGTCGATGTAGACGCCCGCGCGCAGCGGGATGTCGATCCCCAGGTCGAGCTGCTCGCCGAGCAGCGCCAGCAGCAGCTGGCGCGGGTTGCGGGCGCCCAGCCCGTCGATCTCGGGCGGCAGGGGATGCGCGGTGGTCACAGGACGATCATCCGACGGGACGCACGGCCTCGCCGCGTTTAGCGCGCTGAATCTGCTCGTAGACGTGCGTGCGCAGCTCGGTGAAGCGCGGCAGCGCGCGCGTCGTGATCTGGTCGCGCTCGGGCGCGAGGTCGATCGCGAGATCCTCCTGCACCCAGGTCGGCGACTTCGAGAGCACGACGACGCGTTCGCCGAGATAGACCGACTCGTCGATGTCGTGCGTGACGAACAGGATCGACATCCCCCGCTCCAGGTGCAGCCGGCGGACGAGGTCCTCGAGGTCGGCGCGGGTCTGCGCGTCGACGGCCGCGAAGGGCTCGTCCATGATGAGCACCTCGGGCTGGTAGGCCACGGCGCGGGCGATCGCCACGCGCTGCTGCATGCCGCCCGAGAGCTGCCAGGGGTAGCTGCCCGCCGCGTGGTCGAGCCCGACCGCCGTGAGCGCGTCGTCGATCAGGCGCGTGCGTTCCGCCTTCGACAGGTTCTTGTGCTTGAGCGGCAGCTCGACGTTGCCGCGCACGGTCAGCCACGGGTAGAGGCTGCGGCCGTACTCCTGGAAGACCAGCGCCATGTTGGGCGGCGGACCGGTCACCTGCTTGCCGTCGAGTTCGACCGAGCCGGATGTGGGCTTGAGGAGTCCGGCGATGCACTTGAGCAGCGTGGTCTTGCCGCATCCCGACGGTCCCACGATGCACACGAGCTCGCCGCGGCGCATCGTGAAGCCGATGTCGCCGATCGCCTCGACGTCGCCCGTGGACGACTCGTACACCTTCTTCAGGCGTTCCACCTTCAACAACGTGTCAGGCACGCTCGACCTCCTTGATTCCGTGGTACCAGCGCAGCACGCGCCGCTCGACGATGCCGAAGACGACGGCGAGCAGCACACCGATGAGTCCCAGCAGCACCACGCCGCTCCACATCTCGGCGATCAGGTAGTTGCGCTGGAAGTAGGCGATCTGGAATCCCAGACCGGATGACGAGAAGAACATCTCCGAGATGACCATCATGATGAGGGCCACCGAGAGGGTCTGCCGCACGCCCGCCATGATGCGGGGGCTCGCGGCGGGCAGCACGAGCGAGAACAACCGCTGCGACCGGGTGAGCGAGAACGACCGTGCCGTCTCGGTCATGATCGCGTCGGTCGCTCGCACGCCCTCGACCGTGTTGAGCAGCACCGGCCAGAGCGAGCCGAACACGATGACGATGACCTTCATCTGGTCGGTGACGCCGAGCAGCGCGACGAACACCGGGATGAGCACCGGCGGCGGAACCGCCCGGAAGAACTCGAGCATGGGCTCGAGGAGCTCGCGCAGCCAGCGGGTGAGCCCGATGACGGTTCCCGCCGCCACCCCCACCACGATCGACAGCACGATCGCGAGCACGAGGCGGCCAAGGCTCGGCAGCACGTCGCTGACGAAGACCGGGCCGATCCAGGTCGACACGAAGGCGTCGAGGATCGTGAGCGGGCCGGGGAAGAACTTGGCGGGAGCGAGCGTGCCCCAGATCGCCCAGGCGACGAGGAGGATCAGCGGCAGACCGATCGCGTAGGCGGTGTGGGAGCCGATCTTCGCCCAGACCCGTGATCGCGCGCGCGGCACCCGGACGGTGCTCGTGTAGAGGGTCACAGCACTTCCTCCCCTCGGACCGACTGATGCCAGGCGAGCGACCGGCGCTCGATGAAGCGGAACACGAGGTTGACGATCACGCCGAGCACGCCCGTGACGATGACGATGGCGTAGACGGTGGTCATGTTGCCGATGTTGTAGGCCTGGAAGATGACCTGGCCGAGGCCGGGGTTGCCGATCGTCATCTCGGCGGTGATGGCGAGGATGAGGGCGACGGACGCCGAGAGCCGCAGGCCCGTCATGAGGTAGGGCAGGGCGGTGGGCAGCACGAGGTTGCGCAGCCGCGAGCCGCGGGTCAGGCCGTAGCTGCGCGCCGTGTCGCGGGCGACCGTGTCGATGTCGGCGACGCCGTACAGCACCTGCACGAACACCTGCCAGAAGCTCGCGTAGACGATGATCACGAGCGCGGCCTGCATCTGGATGCCGTAGGTCAGGATCGCGAGCGGGATGAGGGCGACCGAGGGGATCGGGCGCAGGAACTCGACCGTGGAATGGGTCGCGCGGCGCAGCACCGGCACGAGGCCGACGACCCCGCCGAGCACGACGCCGAGGACGGTGGCCAGGGCGAGGCCGATGGCCCAGGCGGTCATGGTGCGCCCGACGTTGCGCCAGAACTCGAGGTCGGAGACCATCGTGCCCAACTGCGCGAACGTGTCGAGGGCGGACGGCAGCGAGCGGGCGCTCACGACGCCGGTCACCGAGACGATCTGCCAGGTGGCGAGGAAGCCGAGGATCCCGAGGGCGCCGAGCGCGGTCTTGCGAACGGTGCGGGCGGCGTGCGCGCGGCGCCGTGGTCGCGACGGGGTCGCGACGATCATGGGGGCGTCAGCCGTGGCCATGGAGGACCTTCCGAGAAAGCGGCGGGGGCGGAACGGATGCCGCGGCGCGAGCGCGCGGCATCCGTTCCGTCATGTCACTGCGGCTGGATCAGCGAGGCGAAGTCGGGCTCCGCGTCGATGTAGGCGTACTCCACGGCGAGCGCCGCCAGGGTCTCGATGCCGGCGTCGCCGAGGTCGGGCGTGAAGTTCGGCAGCGTGATGGCGGCCGCGGCGGCCTCGGGGATGTCGAGGTTCGTGGCGATCGCCTGCCGCACCGCGTCCTCGTTGTCGGTCGCGTACTGCAGCGCCTCGGCCATGGCGGCGGCGTAGTCGGCCACGAGGTCGGGATCGCTGTCGAGGGTCTCCTGCGTGGTGAAGTTCGTCAGCACCGTCAGACCCGGGATCGTGGCCTGGTAGGGCGAGACGACGTCGACGCCGCCCGCGCTCACGATGAGACCGCGGAAGGGGTCGGGCACCCAGCCCGCGTCGATGTTGCCGGCCTCGAGCTGCGCCTGCACGTCGGGGAACGCGACCTCGACGAACTCGATCGTCGAGGAGTCGCCACCCGCGTCGTCGACGGCCTTGCGGATGGTGAGGTCACCGGCGGCGCCGATGCTGTTGACCGAGACGCGCTTGCCGGCCAGGTCGGCGGCGCTCGTGATGCCCGAGGCCTCGAGGGCGACGACGGAGTTCACATCGGTGCCCTCGGCCAGGCTCGAGGCGTAGTTGCTGAAGATCACGACGCCGAGATCCTGCAGCGCCGCGCGGATCGGACCCATGGGCTGTCCGATCGCGAAATCGATGTCGCCGCTGAGCAGGGCGGGGATGGCCTGGGCGCCGCCCTGAGCGGGCACCACCTCGACCTCGAGGCCGTGCTCTTCGAAGATGCCGGCGTCGATGGCGGCCCACAGCGCGCCGGTCTCGGCGATGGGCAGGGCGGCGACGCGGACGGAGCGCAGTTCTCCGCCGGCGTCGGGGTCGCCCGATGTCGGAGCGGTGGGGGCGGCGGAGTCGGTGCAACCGGACAGCACGAGGGCCGCGGCGGCGGCGAGAGCGAGTGCGGCAAGGGTCTTCTTCATCGAAGTGCCTCTCAATGACGGGTGAGCAGGACGTCGGCACCCCACGGCGTCGTCACGCTCGGGCGATGCTGCGCCCGTACGCGTCGGCACCGCGATGTGCTGACTCCGCCATCGTGCGCGACCCGCACCTCGATGTCAAGACTTTCGTGACGATCGTCACCAATCCGTTTACTTTGCGCCGGGCGTCCCCCATCCGTTGATCGTCACGAAGATCGCCGTCAGAGGCCGCGGCCCCGCAGACGCGCCGGCCAGATGCCGGCCTTGCCCGGATTCAGGATGCCGTTGGGGTCGAGCGCGTCCTTGATCCGCTCGTTGAAGCGGCGCTGCGCGTTGTCGTTCCACGAGTAGGTGTCGGCGACGTGGTCGGCCCAGGCGTGGTGCGCGCGGTACTCGCCGTACCCGTACGAGGCCGCCTCGTCGATCAGGTCGTGCACGAGCTGCAGCGTCTCGTCCCGCTGAGCGGCGTCGGTCTTCGTGTACAGCAGCAGGCTGATGTGATGCATCTCGCGCAGGCCCACGACGAACTGCGCCGCATAGTCCTTGCGCGCCGCGTCGGCGCGGGCCTTCACCATCCGGAACTGGCGCAGCGCGTCGTCGCCGTCCGGGGCGGAGATCGGCGAGAAGCCCATGTGCGCCCCGTCCGGCAGCCAGTTGAGCAGGTTCGCCTCCTCGATCGTCGGAATGCCGGTGTTGATCCGGTGTCGATCGTGGAGCGTGTGCGCCCCGCGATCCTCCTCCGTGTGCGGGCGGGTCTTCGTCGTCGAGAACCGGGATCCGGGGATCGCCCCGAACGCGCCCTCGATCATCCCGAGGTACTGCTCGATCACGGGCGGCGGACCGTAGACGGTGCCGTACATGTTCCAGTACCCGAGACCCAGCTCGGACTTCATCCGCTCCACCACCTCGTCGGGGATCGGGGTGTCATCCGCGTGCCAGTCGGCGCGCGCGGACACCTGCGCCGCGTCGAGGAAGATGTTGCGCAGCACCGGCACGTTCTGCAGCGGTGCCATGTTGATGCGCAGCGGCAGCATCGTGTCGATGATCGCGCCGAGGTCCTCGGCGTGCTCGAACGTGATCTGGAACGTCTCGGCGGCGGGCGGGGCTCCCATCAGCTGCACGCCCATCTTCGTGACGATCCCGAAGTTGGACTGCTCGAAGAGGTTGTCGGGCTGCGGACCGAAGCTCGGCGCGAACAGCTGCCAGGTGTTGCTGCCGGGCATGCCGCCCATCCCGGTGCGCAGCACGTCGCCGTCGGGCAGGACGATCTCCATCCCCGATTTCCAGGCGGAGTGGTTGCCGTAGGGGGTGTAGCCGACCCCGCGGTCGAGCGTGTTGCCGACGATGCTGCCCCACGACAGGTCGGGCCCGTCGATCCAGAGGTCGTAGCCCTTCTCCTGGATGGCGGCGTAGAGCTCGAAGTACGTCACGCCCGGCTCGATGAGCGCGTACGCGTACTTCTCGTTGAGCTCGAGCACGCGGTTGAGCCGGCGGCCCACGTGCACCACGATGCTGCCCGCCACGCGCGGCGCGGCGCCGCCGTAGCCCAGGTTCTTGCCCGTCGAGATCGCGTGCAGGGGGATGAGGTGCTCGTTGGCGATGCGCACGATGCGCTGCACATCGTCGGTCGAGCCGGGGTACACCACGGCGCTGGCGGTGAACGAGAGGTCGCCGGTCACCGGGAACTCGTCGTCGTAGCGCGCGACCCGGGCAGGGTCGATCTCGACCCACTCGGCGCCGAGGGCGGTCTCCAGAGCGGCGATCGCCGCGTCGAACGACGCGGCGGAGACATCGGGGGGCAGCACTCTGGCCGTCTCGGAGGGGCGGGGTGCGGGGGATGCGGTCATGGCGAACTCCTCGTCGAGTCTGCGAAACAGCGGCGCCGTCTCGGCACCGCCGGCCCGGGAACGGGTCGTCTCGACGATGGACCCGCATCCGGACCACGGCAACGAGGCCGTCGCGAAACGGATATCCCGCCCGGTCAGCCGCGGCGCAGGGTGTCCGAGGGCGATTCGCCGAAACGGCGCCGATAGTCGGCGGCGAAACGCCCGTGGTGCGCGAACCCGCACCGATCGGCGATCTGCGCGACCGAGGTCTCGCCGGCGGCGCTCTCGAGCTCGCGACGCGCGAGGGTCAGTCGCCGCTCGCGGAGGTAGGCGAGCGGCGTCGTGTCGAGCGTGCGACGGAACCCGACCTGCAGCGCGCGCACGCTGACCCCCACCGCGGCCGCCAGATCGGCCACGGTCATCGACACCACCGTCGGCGACGAGTCGATGTGCGCGACGGCTCGGCGGATGGAGCCGGGCCCGGCTGCCACGGCCGGGTGCGCCAGCTCGTCGCGGAAGGCGTGCGGGGAGGCGACGAGGAGTCCCGCCATCAGCGCATCGTGCAGGCTGTCGACGACGACGGCGTCGGAGCTCAGCCCCGGCGGACTCCACAGCCGGCGGGCGAGCAGCTGCACGATGGCGAACCAGTCCCGCGCGGCGGGCGTGGTGAGCGGGAACTCCAGTGCGAACTCGATGGGCGCTCCCCCGAGGCGCCGGCCCAGCAGGGCCTCGAGCCGGGCCTCGAGCGCGGCGGCGTCGATCTTGATCCCGAGCACCCGTGTGGGCGTCTCGAAGCCCTCGAAGCCGTGCGGATGCAGCCCGTACTGCGCCGCACGCCGACCGGTCGCCACCATCTCCGCGCCCGGGCGGCCGGTGCGCAGCGCTCCGCTGAGCGGGATGTTGATCTGGTAGCCGTCGGGCACGGAGCCCGAGGTGACGCGCGCCCCGGCGCTGTACTGCAGCAGTCCGAGCGTGACAGCGCCGGCGCGGTACGAGGTCAGCGAGAGCCGCGGTGGACGATCGGCGGCGAGGGGCCGGAGCGTGTGGCGGTGGAAGACCTGCGCGCCGATCACCATCGCCTCCTCCATCGAGGCGTTCTGCACCGCGACGGCCGGGGGGACCGTCGATCCGGCGGTGACGTCGGCGTCGGTCCGCATGCTCCCTGGACTACCACCCGCCGCTCCCGCCGACAAGGGCGGGCCGCCGCGCGGCGGCCGATTGTCCGAAATACGCATCGTCGCGGCACGCCGGTCGTCGTGTGTGATGTCCCCCCGGGGCGTGAGATCACCGAATCGCACCCGCCGGATGCGTGGGCATGCATAATCGACGGCAGGACGAAGGGGTCTGGATGCTCACCGAATCGCGCAGCGAGTTCGTCGGCCGCCGGGCCGAGCTCGCCACGATCGGCGCACTGCTGGGCGAGGCACGGCTGCTGACGCTCACGGGCGTCGGCGGGGTCGGCAAGACGCGCCTCGCCCTGCGCGCGGTCAACGAGTACGCGCGCACCCACGACGTGCTGACGTGGTTCGTCGCGTTCGACACCCTGCAGGATGCGCGCCGGGTCCCCCTGACGGTCGCGCGCGCGCTGCCGCTCGGGGAGCAGTCGTCGCGCGATCCCCTCGACGTCCTCGTCGACCTGCTCTCCGACACCCCCGCCATCGTCGTCTTCGACAACTGCGAGCACCTGATCGACGCCGTGTCCGCGTTCGCGGACGAGCTGCTGGACGCGGTGCCGGGTCTCACGATCGTCGCCACGAGCCGGCGCCGACTGGATGTGGACGGCGAACAGGTCTTCGCCGTCCCGCCGCTCTCGCTGGCCGAGGAGACCACGGCCCCCTCCGACGCCGTCGCACTCCTGCTGTCACGAGCACGCGCCGCGGACGCGTCGTTCGAGCTCGCCCCGCAGGAGCGCCCCGTCGCGGCCGAGCTCTGCCGCGCCCTCGACGGCCTGCCGCTGGCGATCGAGCTGGCGGCGACCCGACTGCGCTCGCTCCCGCTGACCGAGCTGACCGGCAGGCTCTCGTCCCGGTTCACGCTTCTGCGGGCCGCGTCCCGTTCCGCGGTGGCCCGCCAGCGCACGCTGCGCGCCGTCGTGGACTGGAGCTACGAGCTGTGCACCCCGGAGCAACGAGCGCTCTGGGAGGCGATGAGCGTGTTCCGGGGCCGGTTCGATCTGGCCGCCGCGGCCGCCGTGGCCGATGCGCCCGAGACGGAGGTCGTCGACATCCTCGACGACCTCGTCGCCCAGTCCGTCGTCGAGGCCGACCGCGAGAGCGGACGATTCCGCATGCTCGAGACCATCCGGGCGTACGGGCGGGAGCGCGCCGAGGAGAACGGCACGTGGCCGTCGCTGCAGCGTCGGCACCTCGACCACTACCGGCGCCTCGCCGACCGCTTCCACCGCGAGTGGTACGGCCCGCATCAGCGCCGAATCATCGCCGCACAACGCGCCGACAGGGCGGAGCTGCACGCCGCGCTCGCCACCGCCACAGCCGTCGACACCGATGCCGCGCTCGACCTGTTCGCCAACCTCCGCTACCACTGGGGCGTGAGCGGCCTGCTCCCCGAGGGGCGCGCGTGGGCGACGCGCGTGCTGAGCCTGCCCGGCGGAGCGCCGGTGGTGCGCACGCGCGCATCGCTCACGGCCGCCTGGCTGTGCCTGCTGCAGGGCGACCTCGACGAGGCCGACGCGCTGCTATCCGAGGCCGAGCGACTCGCCCCGCGCACGCCGGCCGACGACGCGGCGCTGTTCTCGATCGAGGTGAACCGGTGGCGGGGCTCGCACGCGCTGTTCTCGGGCGATCCCGACCGCGCGACGGGGTACTTCGCGCGCTCGATCCGCCTCGCCACGGATGCCGGTCGCCCGGAGGAGGCCCTGCTCGCGCAGTTCCAGCTCACGACCGCGCGCTGCCATCTGGGCGAGCGCGGGGCCGGCGCCTCGGCGCACGAGGCACTCCGTCACGCCGAGGCCATCGGTGAGATGTGGATGCGCTCCCTCGCGATGTGGTCGCTCGCCCTGGCCGCGTTCTGCGACGGTGCGCTGGACGAGGCCGAGGCCTACGGCCGATCCGCGCTGACCGCGGACGACGGCATCGACGACCCGATCGGGGACTGCCTCGCCCTCGAGATCCTGAGCTGGATCGACGCCGCCCGCGTGCCGACCGAGCGCTCCGCCGTGCTGCTGGGCGCCGCCCGCAGCCGCTGGCGGCGCGTCGGCTCCGACATCTCACGCCTCGGCCCCCACCTCACGGCGCACCACGACCGGTGCCTCGCACGCGTGCGCTCCTCGCTCGGCGGCCGCGCGTTCGACCGGGCCGTCGCCGCCGGCGAACAGCTCTCGCCCGCCGAGGCGGTGTCGTTCGCCGCGTCGGCGACCGGCCCCACGATCCTCAGCGACCGGGAATCGCAGGTGGCCGCCGGCATCCACGCGGGGCTCAGCAACCGCGAGATCGCCGAACGCCTGGTGCTCTCGGTGCGCACCGTCGACACCCACGTGCAGCGCATCCTCACCAAGCTCGGCGTCGGGTCGCGCGCACAGATCGCGGCGTGGTTCGAGGCGACCGTCGCCTCGGCCCGCTGAGGCGAGGTTACGTAGTCCTACGGATACCGCCCTCCGGCGGCGCGTCCGAGACTGGCGGGGACATCGTCGTCACCGGAGCCGTCCACCGTCGGCCGTCTCCGCGGATCAAGGAAGCCCCGCACCATGAGCGCTGCACTGCACATCGTCCTCGTCCACGGCGCCTGGGTGGGCGGATGGGAGTTCGCCCCCGTCGTCCCCGCGCTGGAGGGGCGCGGATTCACCGTCGAGACCGTCGAGCTGCCCTCGACCGGATCGACCGACTCGCTGGCCGCGGATGCTGCCGCCGTCACCGAGGCGCTCGACCGCGCATCGACGCCCGTCCTGCTGGTGGGGCACTCCTACGGCGGCGTTCCGGTGACCCAGGCGGGTGCGCATCCCGCGGTCGTGGGTCTCGTCTACGTCGCCGCCTTCGCGCTCGACGAGGGCCAGAGCGTGCGGAGCGCCCTCGGCGGCGAGTTCCCGCCGGGATGGCACCGGGAGGACGGTCAGATCCTGCTCGGCGCGACGCGCGAGGAGCGGATCGGGATCGTGGCCGCCGACCTGCCGCCGGGTGCTCCGCGCGCCGCCGCCGAGCAGGTGGCCGACATGTTCCGACCGCAGTCGCTCACCGCGCTGTCCGACCCGCTCACCGAGGTCGCCTGGCGCACGACGCCGAGCTGGTACGTGCTCACCGAGAACGACGTCCTCGTCCCGCCCGGCCTGCAGGAGTCCTTCGCCACGCGCGCGGGTGCCGACGTCATCCGCGTCGCCACCGGGCACGCCCCCTTCCAGGAGGACCCCGCCGGATTCGTCGACGTCATCGTCGGCATCGCCGCCCCCCTGCGTTCATCCCTTCCGTCCGCCGATCCCATCCAGGAGCGATCATGACCCTCACCGACCCCGCCCCCACGACCACCGAGGGCGGCCTGCCCGCCGGTCGCCTGTTCATCGACGGCCAGTGGCGCGAGGCGTCCGACGGCGGACGCACCGACGTCATCGGCCCCGCCACCGGGCGGGTCATCACGACCGTCGCCCGCGCCACCACCGACGACGTCGACGCCGCCGTCGCCGCCGCCCGACGCGCCTTCGACTCCGGCATCTGGTCGGGGCTGTCGAGCCGCGAGCGCGCCCGCATCCTGCAGCGTGCGTACGACCTCATGCGCGAGCGCACCGAGGACCTGGCCCAGGCCGAGAGCGCGGACGTGGGCAAGCCGATCACCCTCGCCCGCGTGGTCGACGTCAACAACGCCGCCGAGCTGTACGAGTTCTACGCCAGCCTCGGCCACCACCTCGACGGCGAGGTGCGCGAGACCACCGGCAACACCCACGCGTACGTGAAGCGCGAACCCCTCGGCGTCGTCGCCGCCATCACGCCGTTCAACTTCCCACTGATCCTCTCGAGCTCGAAGATCGCCCCCGCCCTCATCGCCGGCAACACGATCGTCCACAAGCCGGCGGGCGACACCCCCCTCTCGGCGCTCGTGATGGCCGAGATCCTGCGGGACGCGGGGGTGCCGGACGGCGTCTTCAACGTGGTCACCGGCTCGGGCGCCGTGCTCGGCGACCACCTCGTCGGCCACCCGGACGTCGACAAGGTCGCCTTCACCGGATCCACCGAGATCGGCGCGCACGCCGCATCGGTGGCGAGCCTCGCCCTCACGCCGTTCACCGCGGAGCTCGGCGGCAACGCCGCCAACATCCTGTTCGCCGACGCCGACCTCGACACCGCGGTCCACACCGTGATCTCGGCCTTCGTCTTCAACTCCGGGCAGTTCTGCATGGCGGGACCCCGCCTCCTCGTCGAGCGCCCGCTGTACGACGTGGTCCTCGGCATTCTCGCCGACGCCCTGCCGCACGTGCCGTTCGGCGACCCGACCGACCCCGACACCGTGATCGGCCCGCTCGCCAGCGCCACCCAGCTCGAGAAGGTCGCCGCGATGGTCGAGCGCGCCCGCGCCGCCGGCGCCCGCATCGTGACCGGCGGCGAGCGCGTCGATCTCGACGGCGGCTTCTACTACCGCCCCACCGTCATCGCCGACGTGCCCAACGACGCCGAGATCGTGGCCGAGGAGGTGTTCGGGCCGGTGCTCACGGTGCAGCCGTTCGACACCGAGGACGAGGCCGTCGCGCTGGCGAACTCCACCCGGTACGGCCTGGCCTCCGGCATCCAGACCGTTGACCTCGCGAAGGCGCACCGCGTCGCCGCGCAGCTGCAGGCCGGCATCACCTGGGTGAACGGCTGGGCGCTGCTGGATCCGTCGGTGCCGTTCGGCGGCGTGAAGGCCTCGGGATGGGGGCGCGAGAACGGCCCCGAGGCGATGGCCTCGTACCAGCGGTCGCACTCGATCGTCTTCAACCTCGACACGGCGGCGACGCGATGACCGCCGGTCGCGCCGCGGTGCTCGACCACGGCGCCCTGCACGTCCGCGACGTCGCCTACGACGATCCCGGGGCGGGCGAGGTGCTCGTGCGCCTCGTCGCGTCGGGGCTCTGCCACACCGATCTCGGCGTGATCGCCGGGGGCATCCCGTTCCCCGCCCCCGGTATCATCGGCCACGAGGGCGCGGGGGTGGTGGAGAAGACCGGTCCCGGTGTCACGGGCGTCGCCGCCGGCGACAAGGTGCTGCTGAGCTTCACCTCGTGCGGCGCGTGCGATTCGTGCCGGTCGGAGCACCCGGCCTACTGCGCCACCTGGCTGCCGCGCAATCTGCTCGGCGATCTGCGCGAGCCCGGATCGGGCGCGGTGCACGGCACCGACGGCGACCCCATCGCCGCGCACTTCTTCGGACAGTCCTCGTTCGGCACGTTCGCCCTGGCCGACGAGAGGTCGGTCATCCGGGTCGACCCGGCGACCGATCTCGGGGTGCTGGCGCCGCTCGGCTGCGGCGTCCTCACGGGCTTCGGGTCGATGTGGAACGTCCTGCGTCCCGGCGCCGACGACGTCGTGGCCGTCTACGGCACGGGCGCGGTCGGGCTCTCGGGCATCATCGCGGCCGCCGCACGCGGCCCCCAGATGCTGGTGGCGATCGACCTCGTCCACGACCGGCTCACGCTGGCGCGGGAGCTGGGGGCGACCCACACGATCAACGCGGCGACCGATGACGTCGGCGCCCGCCTCGCGGAGATCACCGGCGGCCACGGCGTGGATCTCTCCTTCGACACGACCGGCAGCCCGAAGGTGGCGCGCGGGGCGCTCGACGCGGCGGCCGTACGCGGCACGGTGCTCGTGTGCGGTGCGCCGCCGCCGGGCACCGAGATCCCGGTCGACATCCAGGGCATCCTCACCGGCAAGGTGCTGCGCGGGGTCACGATGGGAGACGCGGACCCGCGCACCCTCATCCCGCAGCTCGTGGCCCTGCACGCCGCGGGTGGGCTGCCGCTCGAGAAACTGGAGCGCCGCTACGCACTCGACGACATCCAGCAGGCCGCCGACGACATGCATCACGGCCGCACGGTGAAACCCGTCATCGTGTTCTGACCCCGCCGGGTGTCCGCACCCCCGATCCCGGGCCCCCCGACCCGCCCCGCGATCCCGGACACCCGGCGGACCCGCGAGACAGCACTTTCGCGCCGAGACGGTGGGTTTAACCCGCTGTCTCGGCGCCGGAGTGCTGTCTCGCG
>NZ_JBFBHG010000024.1:0-50654 GCF_040685095.1 Microbacterium sp. NPDC089189 | reverse complement strand
CTGAACATCAAGCAGCTCGTCGTCTCGAGCGAGCGTGACGAGCCCATCACGGCGTACCTGCGCAAGACCGGCGCCGGTGAGGTCACCGCCGCCGATATCTCGGCTCCGGCCGGTGTCGAGGTGCACAACCCTGAGCTCGTGATCGCCACGCTCAACGACACGGCTCGTTTCGAGCTGGAGCTCACCATCGAGCGCGGTCGCGGTTACGTGTCGGCGACTCAGAACCGTAACGAGTACGCCGAGGCGGGTCAGATCCCGATCGACTCGATCTACTCGCCGGTGCTCAAGGTCAGCTACCGTGTCGAGGCGACTCGTGCCGGTGAGCGCACTGACTTCGACAAGCTGGTGCTGGATGTCGAGACGAAGTCCTCGATCGCTCCGCGTGATGCCGTCGCGTCGGCCGGTCGTACGCTGACCGAGTTGTTCGGTCTGGCGCGCGAGCTGAACGTCGAGGCCGAGGGCATCGAGATCGGTCCCGCGCCGGTCGAGACCGTCCTCTCCAACGAGCTGTCGATGCCGATCGAAGACCTCGATCTGTCGGTGCGTTCACGCAACAGTCTGAAACGCGCGGGGATCCATAGCGTGGCGGATCTGGTCGTGCTCTCGGAGGCGCAGCTCGCCGGCCTGCGGAACTTCGGCCAGAAGTCCATCGATGAGGTGCGTGGCAAGCTGGCCGATCTGGGTCTTGCCCAACGGATGCCGCTCTCGGACGCCGACGGTGCGCTCCGGGCGGGCTGAGCGGCCAGACTGGACGCCCTGCATCCATCAACCGAGGAGGACACATGGTGCGCTACGCCGCCGATCATAAGAGCGCGACGCGGCGCCGCATCGTCGAACGCGCGGGTGCCCGGTTCAAAGCCGGCGGCATCGACGGGTCGGGGATCTCCGCGGTCATGGGCGACGCGGGCCTCACCAACGGCGCCTTCTACGCTCACTTCGACTCGAAGGATGCGCTGGTCGCAGAGGTTCTCGCCGACCAGCTGCAGGCCCAGCGGCACGTCTACGGCGATGGCCCGTTCGACCGTGCCGGCTTCGAACGGTTCGTGCGCCACTACCTGTCGGCGCAGCATCGAGACAACCCCGCCGATGGCTGCCCGACGGCGGCGCTCGTCGGCGAGGTCGCGCGGGCGGACGCGGCGATACGAGAGAGCTACACGCGCGGGCTGGTCGCCGTGATCGACGACATCGCGGTCATGCTGCCTCATGCCGACGAGGGCGCGAGGAGGGCGGCGGCGGCCGGCGTGTTCGCGTGTATGGTCGGCGCACTGCAGCTGTCGCGGGCGATCAGTGACCGCGCGCTCGCCGACGCCGTGCGCGCGCAGGGGGTCGCGAACACGCTCGCGCTGCTCGACCTGCACCGCGGCGTCGGTGCCGGAGGTGCGGCATCCACCGCCTCGGTCATCGACCCCGCCGAGTGACGCACCCCCTCCCGAACGCCGAGACAGCACTTTCGCGCCGAGACCGTGGGTTAAACCCGCCGTCTCGGCGCGAAAGTGCTGTCTCGCGGGTCCGGGCGGGCGCGGGTTCGGGGCGGCGCCGGGGGCGGATGGGGTGAGTTGCGGCGGGGGTGGGGGATGCGGTTAGCTTAGGTAAGCCTCACTTAACCTTTTGATGGAGGGTTGTCGTGCCGGCGCCTACGTGCGCCGCATCCGCACGGCGGGGCGCTCGACGACCGAAAGCACCGCTATGCCCTCCCTTCGCCGTTCCCTGCCCACGCGCGCCCTCCTCGCGGGTGCCGTCATCGTTCCGCTCGTCCTCGTGCCGAGCGTCGCCTTCGCCGCGGTGCCCGACGCGCCGGACGCCCCGGCGGCGACCCCGGCTCCGACCGGCACGGGCTTCACGGACGAGCAGCTGCTCACGCGGGTGGGTGAGGATGCTGCCGCCCGGGACGCCGGGATCGAGACGCAGGAGGAGGTCGTCTCGGGCAACGTGACGATCATCGTCCGCCTCGGCGACGGAGACGTCGGCATCCCGTGGTGGCAGAGCCTGTTCGGGACGAGCGGCGAGCAGCGGCGCGACCACGTGCGCGGCGAGGTGCGTCGGCTCGTCGACGCACTGCCCGACAGCATCCCGAGCGAGGAGCCGGGCGAGGCCGACTACTCCCCGGAGTTCGTCGAGGTCGCCGATTACAGCGAGGCGCTGGACGGCTTCGCCGTGACCGCGCCCGCCGCGCTGCTGGAGCGGATCGAGGCGCTTCCCGGGGTCGACGCGGCGTTCGTCGAACGCCTCACCGACGTGCCCGCGCCCATCGCCGTCGATGCGCCGGCGCTCGGCAACGCGGCGGCGCTGGGTATGACGCGGGCCGACGAGGCGTCGCAGACCGGCGCGGGCCAGGTCGTCGCCGTGATCGACTCGGGGCTCGAGGTCACGCACGAGGCGTTCTCGGGCGCGGTCGAGAATCCGGCGTTCAGCGAGGCCGACATCGCGGCGCTCGCCCCCACGCTGCCGACCGGCGCCGAGGGCGCGTACATCAGCGACAAGATCCCGTTCGTCTACGACTACGCCGACCGCGATGCCGACGTCGTGCCCGGCTCCAGCACCGACCTCTCGCACGGCACCCACGTCGCGGGCATCGCCGTCGCGAACGGCGGCGACCGCATCCGCGGCACGGCGCCCGGCGCGCAGCTGGTGATGATGAAGGTCGCCCGCGACGTCGACGGAGCGATCCCGGACTCGGCGCTGCTGGCGGCCCTCGACGACGCGGCCGTGCTCCGCCCCGACGTCATCAACCTGTCGCTCGGGGTGGACGCGGGCTTCTCGGACCCGGCGGGCACGGTCTTCGCCGACGTCTACCGCGAGCTCGAAGACCGTGGGGTCACGATCAACGCCGCCGCGGGCAACGCCGCGAGTTCGGCCGAAGGCAACGCGAGCGGCGTGGATCTCCCCTTCGCCACCGACCCCGACAGCTCGACCCTGAACGAGCCCGCCGCCTACGGCCCCTCTCTGGCGGTCGCCAGCGCCGACGCGGTCGAGGGGCTCGCGTACGTCACCGCGGCCGACGGGCGGGTCGTACCGTACGTCGAGGCGGCACACGCGACCGGGGGACAGGTCGCGTCGTTCTCGCAGCTTGCCGATGGCGCGTACGCGTACGTCGACGGCGGCACGGGGAGCCCCGCCGACCGCGAGCGGCTCGAGGCCGAGTACGGCCTCGACGGCTGGAGCGAGCGGATCATCCTGATCCAGCGGGGCGGGATCGGTGCCGACGGCGCGGGCATGACCTTCCAGGAGAAGATGGCGAACGTCGCCGACTGGCTGTTCCCGGCCGCCGTCGTCTTCCACGACGACGTGGACTCCGCGACGCTCGTACAGCCGGCGATCACGAGCGAATGGGTGCCCGCCACGATGATCTCCCGCGCCGACGGTGCGGCACTGCTGACCGCATCCGACCGCACGATCGAGGTCGTGCAGGGGAGGACGGGAGAACCCGGCGACGACTACCGCATGAGCGGTTTCTCGAGCTGGGGCGCCACCCCCGATCTGAAACTCAAGCCCGAGATCACCGCGCCCGGCGGTGGCATCCTCTCGTCGCTGCCCGGCGGCACCTACGGCGAGAACAGCGGAACCTCGATGGCGACTCCGCAGATCGCGGGGATCACGGCCCTCGTGCGCGAACGCGTCGCGAACGACCCGGCCTTCGCCGACCTCGACGAGCGGGCGCAGGCCGACGTCGTCGAACAGCTGCTGATGGGAACCGCGGTGCCCGTGGTCGATCTGGACGCGGGTGCGCAGGACGGCTCCCATCAGCTCCCGCCGCTCGTCTCCCCGCGCAAGCAGGGTGCCGGCATGGCGGATGCGGTCGCCGCGACCACGTCGCTCGTGTACCCGAGCGTCGTGGGCGCCGCGGACGCGTCGCGCCCCAAGGTCGAGCTCGGTCAGAGCGCGGACGGCGCATTCTCGTTCACGATCCGCCTCCGCAACGTCGCCGACGAGGCGCGCTCCTTCGGTCTGAAGACGGCCGCTCTCAGCGAGCAGATCGCCGACGGGCTGTTCCAGGAGCAGTCGCGCGACTGGGCCGGCCGTGGCATCCGCATCGACTACGCCGGTGACGAGGTCGCCGAGCAGGACGGCGGGATGGTCGTCGAGGTGGCGGCCGCATCCGTCGCCGAGGTGACCGTGTCGGTCAGCGTCGAGGACGCGTTCGCCGCGTACGTCGCAGAGAACGCGCCGAACGGCACCTTCGTCGACGGCTTCGTCGTCTTCGATGCGCTCGACGTCACCGAGTCGGATGCCGTGGACCTCTCGGTGCCGTTCCTCGGCTTCTACGGCGACTGGGGTGCCGCCCCGGTCTTCGACGCGACCCGCTGGAGCGGCGAGGCGCACATCTTCGGCTCGGCGCTCGTCAACTCCAACACGGGGATGCCGCTGGGCATCAACCCGCTGGACGAGATCGCCCTGGCGGACCCGACGTTCTCCGGCATCGACCCCGAACGCTTCGTCGTGTCGGCCCGGAGCTTCAGCAGTGCGCCGAGCTCGGCGCAGCCGGTGACCGGGACGCTGCGCAGCACCGACGGCCTGAGCTACGTCTACCGTGACGAGACCGGCGAGCCGGTGCGCACCTACGCGTTCGACGACGCCTACAAGTCGCTGTTCGATCCGCGGATCGGCGACGTGCTCTACGCCGAGGCGAAGCTCGGCGCCGCCGCGTTCACCGGTCTCGACGCGGCCGGCGAGCGGCTTCCGGCCGGCCGGTACAGCCTGGACATCAGCGCCACGACCGCGGGTCCCGGTGCGCGCGAGCACAGCCAGCAGTACGCCTTCACGTACGACCTCACGCCGCCGGTGATCTCGGATCTGCGCACCGAGGGGGATGCGGTGAGCTTCACCGTCACCGACGACACCTACCTCTCGGCGATCGACTTCCACGAGCCGACCTTCGGGGGATGGTTCTACCGTGCCATCGCGCCCGCCGCGGAGGACGAGATCGGCGCCGACGGACGGCGGGTGTACCGGTTCTCGGTGCCGCTCGCCGACATCCAGTCCGCCTGGACCGAGATGGGACTCGAGGGTCGCGTTCCGCAGACCGTGCCGCTGTACGCCTGGGACTACGGTCTCAACCCGAGCCGTCCGTCCAGCGCCGTCATGCAGCCGGTCGGCCTCGCCGGGCTGACGCTGAGCCCGTCCGCGCTGAGTCTCGTGCCGGGTCAGTCGGGCGCCCTCGTGCTCGGCGTCGAGCCCGCGGATGCGACCGACACCGCGGTGACCTGGGCGTCGTCCGACGAGGCCGTCGTGACCGTCGCCGGCGGAGCGCTGCGCGCCGTCGGTGCGGGTGAGGCGGTCGTGACCGCGACCTCGACGACGGATGCGGCGATCCGCGCCGAGGCCGTCATCACGGTCGCGCCCGTCACCGAGGCGACCGGCATCGTCCTCTCCGAGCAGAGCCTGGCGCTGGTGCCCGGATCGAGCGCCGAGGTGCGGGCGTTGCGCGCCGAGAGCCTCGGGCAAGCGGAGGTCACGTGGGCCAGCTCGGACCCGGAGATCGTCGTGGCGACCGCATCCGAGGACGGGGTGGGCGTGCTCTCCGCCGGCCAGGCGCAGGGCGAGGCGACGGTCACGGCCGCGGTCGAACGCGCCGACGGGTCGATCGCGAGCGCCCGTCTGACCGTGACGGTGCGCCCGAGTAACTACCTCGACTTCGACATCGACGAGAACGGCGTGCTGCGCGGTTACCGCGGGTCGGACGCGTTCGTCGAGATCCCCTCCGACGTCGTGGAGATCGCGGACGAGGTGTTCGCGGGACGCTCGATGCAGCGGGTCGCGATCCCCGCCTCCGTCGAGCGCATCGGCGCCCGGGCGTTCATCGAGACCCCGGTCCTCGAGGTCGTCACGTTCGAGGACGACGAGGAGGATCCGTCGCGTCTCGTCGAGATCGGCGAGGAGGCCTTCGCGCAGACGTTGTCGCTGCGCGAGATCGTGCTGCCGCGTGCGGTCGAGACGGTCGGCGCCGGGGCGTTCTCGTCGTCGACGATCGAGCGCGCCGTGCTGCCGGACGGCCTCACGGTCATCCCGGACGCGCTGTTCCAGACCAGCTCGCGACTCGCCGAGATCACCCTCTCTGACGACGTCACCGAGATCGGCGCCAACGCGTTCCTGACGGCGCCGATCAGCGCGCTCACCCTGTCGCACCCGGACGGCGGCGAACCGACTACCGGTCTGCCGTCCCGTCTCGTGCGCATCGGCGACGGTGCCTTCGTCGGCACGCAGCTGAGCGAAGCGGTGCTGCCCGACGGCGTGACCGAGGTGGGCTCCAGCGCGTTCGAGGGTGCGCCGCTGCGGCGCCTCACGCTCAACGAGCAGCTCGCCGCGATCGGTGGGAGGGCCTTCGCCGCGACGCGCATCACCGAGGTGCGGATCCCGGACGCCCTCGTCGAGGTGGGCGCCGGCGCGTTCGCGAACAACGCCGAGCTGCGCGAGGTGCGCATCGGGCGCGGCGTCGGCGAGGGGGACCTCATCGGTGCCTTCACGCAGACTCCGTCGCTGCGCGGGTTCGTCGTCGACGCGGATGCGGCGCACTACACCCAGCGGGACGGTGTGCTGTTCGACCGTGCTGCGCGCGTGCTCGTGGCCTACCCGGCCGCCCGCCCCGGCGGCGCGCAGGGCTACGCCGTGCCGGACGGGACGGAGCGGGTCGCCGCCCAGGCGTTCTTCGCCTCGCCGTTGCGCACCGTCACCCTTCCGGCGTCGCTCGTCGCGATCGACAGGGAAGGATTCGCCGAGTCGCGGCTCACCGAGCTCGTGCTTCCCGACACCTTCCAGACCGTCGGCGACTCGGCGTTCCGAGGCAACGGCGATCTCGCCCGCGTCGACCTGGGCGGCACGGTTGTGGTGGGTGCCAGCGCGTTCGCGACCGCGGCCGCGCTCACGGATCTCGACATGCGCCCCGACCTGGCGCGGCTCACCGAGATCCGGGCGAACGCCTTCGCCGAGCTTCCGCTCACCGCGATCATCCTGCCCGACTCGGTCACGACGCTCGGCGAGCGCGCGTTCATCAACAACCCGGGGCTGACCACCGTGCACATCGGCGCGGGCCTCACCCGGATGGACGACGCGATCTTCACCGGCGCCAACCAGCTCTCGACGCTCACCGTCTCCGAGGCGAACCCGGTCTACGTCGCGGATCGCAACGTGCTGTACGGGCGTGAAGACGACGGGCTCCACCTCATCCTGTCGCTGCCGACGAACACCTTCACCGAGTACGAGGTGCTCGCCGGCACGGTGCAGATCGACCAGCAGGCGTTCCGCAACAACACGCGTCTCGAGCGGGTCGTGCTGCCCGAGGGGCTCAAGCGCCTCGACGTCGGCGCGTTCAACTCGGCGAGCAGCCTGGCGGAGGTGGTGTTCCCGGACAGCCTCGAAGACGTGAACGGGCTGTACTTCACCGACCTCGCCGTCGCCGACTTCGGCACGCGGATCGTGTCGATCGCCGACAACGCGTTCATGGGACGGATGCCCGACCATGTGATCGTCCGCGGGGGGCAGGAAGGCTCGTTCGTCGACTCGATGCACTTCGCGGACACGGTGCACCGCTCCGCCTACTTCGGTCCGGGGATGACGCGGGTCGCGTACGCGTGGAGCCGCCTGCCCGAGGTGCTCGTCCTGCCGGCCGATCTCGCGTCGCTCGAGGTCGAGGCCTGGAACGGCGTCGCCGTCGGCGGTACGACCGTTTACATCGCGGCGGGCGAGGGGCGCACCGCCGAGCTCGTGGCGGAGGCCGCCGCGACACTCGAGGGGCAGCAGCTGGACGTGCGCGCGTACGAGCCGCTCACCGCATCCCTCGACTCCACCGCAACGGCCTTCCAGGCCGGTGACCGGGTGACGGTGACCGCGCACGTCGAGGGCGGCGTCGACGGTGTGCGGCAGGTGCAGCTGATCCAGGTGAGCGCAGACGGTGCGACGAGTCTCGTGCAGGACTGGCAGCCGGCCGTGGTCGACTCCGAGACGGGCGTCGCGTCGCTCGATGCGGCATGGACCGTTCCGGCCGGCGGCGGCACGCTGCGCGCCGTCGTGCGCGATGCGACCCAGCTGACCGCGTCCGCAGACCTCGGTTTCGCCGCAGCCCCCGTGCTGACGCGCGACCTCGACACGACCGAGCGCGTCGTCCTCCGCGGCGATGCCCTGCCGACCTACGACGTCGCGGTGGCCGAGCGCTCCGATGGCGCGACGGTGGCGTACCAGTGGCACGTCGACGGCGCTCCCGTCGCCGGCGCGACCGGCGCCGCCTTCACGCCGGAGGCATTGGATGCGGGGACGCACCGCATCCACGTCGTGGTCACCGCCTCGCTCGGTGCGCTGACGAGCACGACCGTGAGCGCGGTCGCGACGCTGCGTGTCGACCCTCGCGCGGTGACTCCGGAGCTCACCGCGGATCTGCCCGCCGAGCGCTCCTACGTCGTGGGCGCTGCGGCCGACCCGCTGGCGGTCGCCGCCCTCGCGCCCGACGGCGGCACGCTGTCGTACCAGTGGCTCCGTGACGGAGCGCCGATCGACGGTGCGACGGGGCCGAGCCTCGTGCCCGACACGGCCGCCGTGTCGACGGCGAGCTACTCCGTGGTCGTCACGAACACCCGCGGCGCCTCGCAGGCGACGACGACGAGCGCGGTGACGGTCGTCACGGTGACCGCCGCGCCGGGAAACCCCGGAAACCCGGGAAACCCCGGCACGCCGGGAACGCCGGGAACGCCGGGAACCCCGGGAACGCCGGGCGGGTCGCCGTCCTCGCCGTCGCTGCCCGGCTCGCTGCCGTTCCCGGGGGTGGCAGCGCTGACCGATGACGCTCGCGGCTCGATCGTGCTGCGCGAGACCAGCGCTCCGCTCCGCGGATCGGTGACCGTCCAGGGGCTGGATGCCGGTAAGGCGTACTACGTGTGGATGGCCTCGTCGCCGGTACCAGTCGGGTGGGTGACGGCGGATGCCACCGGTGCGGCCTCGTTCGTGCTGCCCCGTGCGGTGCCGGCGGGCGACCATCGGGTGGTCGTGCTGGCCGCGGACGGTTCGCTGACCGGCTGGGCGCCGCTACGGGTCGGTGACGCTCAGGCGCTGCCCGCGACGGGTGGGACGGCCCCCTGGACCACCCTCGTGGCGGGTCTGCTGATCGTCGCGATCGGGGTGATGGCGGTGCGCCGCCGCCGAGCCTGAGCCCCGGCATCCCTCGCGCCTGGTGGCCTCGCCGAGTGAGCACCCGTTGCGTGAGCGAGCATCCGATCGGGTGCTCGCTCGCGAAATGGGTGCTCACTCGCGGGGAAGAGCGGCGCGGCGCGGCACGGCACGGGCGCGGGGCGGGGGGATGCGGCGGGTCAGACCTCGAGGCCGAGGGCGGCGCTCGCGCGGGCGAGCTCGTCGGGGGTCAGCACCAGGTCGCCCGCGGCGGCGGAGTCGACGATGGATGCGGCGCGCCGGGCCCCGGGGATGGGGATGACGGTCGATCCGAGCGAGAGCTCCCAGGCGAGAACGGCCTGCTGCGCGCTGACGCCGTGCGCGGCACCGATCTCGGCGAACACGCCGAAGCGCTCGCCGACCGAACGCCCGGGGCCGCCGGTGCCGCCCAGCGGGCTCCAGGGCAGGAACGCGATGCCCTGCTCGTCGCAGTAGCGCAGCTCGTCGAAGCTGCCGGGATGACGCGGGGAGAACTCGTTCTGCACGCTCACGAGCCCGCCGTCGCCGAGCACCTGCTGGGCGATCTTGATCTCCTCGACGCTCGCGTTCGAGATGCCGAGCGCCTTGACCTTGCCCTCGTCCTGCAGCGTCTTGAGGTTCTCCATGATCTCGCCGTAGACGATCCAGCGGTCGGGACGGTGGTAGTGGTACAGGTCGATCACGTCGACGCGCAGGCGCCGCAGCGACGCCTCGACGGCGCTGCGGAGGTAGGGCAGCGAGCCGTCGCGGCCGAAGTCCGTCTCGGCCGAGCGGCGCGTGATGCCGCCCTTGGTGCCCACGACGATCGTCGACCGGTCGCCGCCCCAGCGCGCGAGAGCGTCGCCGATGATCTCCTCGTTGTGCCCCATGGTGTCCCAGCTGGGCGCGTAGATGTCGGCGGTGTCGATGAACGTGACGCCCGCGTCGAGGGCGGCGTGCACGGTGGCCACGGCGTCGTCGCGATCGGGCACCTGCTTGTCGCTGTTCATCGACAGGGGCATGGCGCCCAGGCCGATGGCCGAGACGGTGAACGGTCCGAGGGTGCGCTGCTGCACGGGGTCTCCTTCGACGGGGGTGAGCCTCCAGCCTGGCACGCGGCACGACGGCGCCGCAGTTCTTCGCCCGGCGCGTCCGGGCGTGCGAGAATGAGTGCCGGCGTGCCCGGGTCGTCGGCTTTCTGACAGCTCCGCCGGGCCTGTAGGACAGCGTCCGCCGCCGTGTCGAAGGAGCCGTATGTCCACCGCAACCGCCCCCGCCCGCATCGCCCAGCACCGCACCTACCTGATGTGCCGCCCCGAGCACTTCACGGTGAGCTACTCGATCAATCCGTGGATGGAGCCCGCCCGCCCCACCGACACGGCGAAGGCCGTGGCGCAGTGGCAGGTGCTTCACGACGCATACGTCGCCCTGGGGCACGAGGTGCTGCTCGTCGACCCCGTCGAGGGCGCCCCCGACATGGTCTACACCGCCAACGGCGGCTTCGTCATCGACGGCGTCGCGTACGGCCCCAAGTTCCGCTTCGTCGAACGCGCGGTCGAGGAGGAGCCGTTCATGGACTGGTTCGCCGCGAACGGCTTCCGCCTCGCGCGGCCGATCGAGGTCAACGAGGGCGAGGGCGATTTCCTGCTCGTCGGCGACGTCATCCTCGCCGGCACGGGGTTCCGCTCCACCGGCGACAGCCACCGCGAGGTCGGCGAGCTCTTCGGCCGCGAGGTGCTCTCGCTCACCCTCGTCGACCCGCGGTTCTACCACCTCGACACGGCGATCGCCGTGCTCGACCCCGTGCAGGGCCCGGGCGGCGTCGACAAGGCCAACATCGCCTACCTGCCCGGTGCGTTCGACGACGCGAGCCGTGCCGTGCTCGAGCAGCGCTTCCCCGACGCCATCCTGGTCTCGGATGAGGACGGCGACGTCTTCGGGCTCAACTCCGCCAGTGACGGCTACAACGTCTTCATCTCGCCCCGGGCCACGGGCTTCGAGGCGCAGCTGCGGGAGCGCGGGTACAACCCCGTGACGGTCGATCTGTCGGAGCTCCTTCTCGGCGGCGGCGGCATCAAGTGCTGCACGCTGGAGCTCCGTCGCGACGAGGCCGGCGCATGAGCGCGCTCGACGGCCCCACCGGCGACATCATCGCCGCCGAGGACGCCCACCTCTCACGCAACTACTCGCCCCTGCCGGTCGTCGTCTCGCGGGGCGAGGGATCGTGGGTGACCGACGTCGAGGGCAAGCGCTACCTCGACCTGCTCTCGGCGTACTCCGCGCTCAACTTCGGGCACCGGCATCCGGCGATCGTCGCCGCGCTGCAGGAGCAGCTGGGGCGGGTCACCCTCACGAGCCGGGCCTACCACAACGACCAGCTCGGAGCCTTCGCGGCCGGGCTCGCCGAGCTCTGCGGCAAAGACCTCGTGCTGCCGATGAACACCGGTGCCGAGGCGGTCGAGACGGCCATAAAGGTGGCGCGGGCGTGGGCGTACCGCGTGAAGGGCGTCGCGGCCGGGACGGCCGAGGTCATCGTCGCGGGCGGCAACTTCCACGGCCGCACGACGACGATCGTCGGTTTCAGCGACGACCCCGAGGCCCGCGGCGACTTCGGCCCCTTCACCCCGGGCTTCGTGTCCGTGCCCTTCGGCGACGCGGCGGCGCTCGACGCGGCGATCGGCGAGAGCACGGCGGCCGTGCTGATCGAGCCGATCCAGGGCGAGGCGGGCGTGGTGATCCCGCCCGAGGGCTATCTCACGGCGGTCCGCGAGATCTGCACGCGGCGCGGCATCCTGTTCATCGCCGACGAGATCCAGTCCGGGCTCGGACGCGTGGGCCACACCTTCGCGTGCGAGCGCGAGGGCGTCGTGCCCGACATGTACGTGCTCGGCAAGGCGCTGGGCGGCGGCATCCTGCCCGTCTCTGCGGTCGTGGCCGACCGCGAGGTGCTCGGGGTCATCCGCCCGGGCGAGCACGGTTCGACCTTCGGCGGCAACCCGCTCGCGGCGGCCGTGGGCCTGCGCGTGGTCGAGATGCTCGCGACGGGGGAGTTCCAGGAGCGCGCCCGCGTGCTCGGCGAGCACCTCGAGACCCGGCTCGCCGACCTCGTGGGGCACGGCGTCACGTCCGTGCGCGTCGCGGGACTCTGGGCGGGCATCGACATCGACCCGGCCTTCGGCACGGGACGCGAGATCGCCGAGCGCCTTCTCGCGCGCGGGGTGCTCGTGAAAGACACCCACGGTCAGACGATCCGCATCGCCCCGCCTCTGGTGGTGCGCTCGACCGAGCTCGACTGGGCCGTCGAGCAGCTCAAGCTGGTGCTCGCGGCCTGATCGGCGCGCACGCGCGGCGCGTCGCCCGTAGCGGCCGACGCCGCCATCGATGATGATGGAGCGATGGCGACGGCGCTGGAGGGAACGGGCGACGACGGCGCGCGCTCCCTGATCGACCGGGCCTTCGCCATCCTCGCCACCTTCCAGGGCGGACGTGTGCGGCAGTCGCTCTCCGACATCTCGCGTCGGACAGGGCTGCCCATCGCCACGTGCCATCGCATCGTCAAGCGCCTGACCGAGTGGGGTGCGCTGGAGCGCGACGGCGACGGCCGGTACAACATCGGTCTGCGGCTCTGGGAGACCGCATCGCTCGCGCCACGGTCGGTCGGTCTGCAACGACTCGCCCGCCCCTACCTGCTCGATCTCTACGAGACGACCGGCTACGCCGCGCATCTCGCGATCCGAGAAGGTCTCGAGCTCGTCTCGATCGAGCGACTGCAGAGCCCCCGACGACAAGTGCGCCGGCCCCTGGTCGGCAACAGGTATCCGCTGCACGCCACGGCGATCGGTCTGGTCCTGCTCGCCTACGCCCCCGACGACGTGCGCGCCGAGGTCCTCGCGCGTCCGCTCACCGCCTTCACCTCGCGCACCTACACCGATCCCGTGCTGCTGGAGCGCCTGCTCGGCGACATCCGTCGCAGCGGCTACGCGGTCAGTGACCGCCAGGTCGACAACGTCCACATCAGCGTGGCGGCGCCCGTCTACGCGGCTGACGGCTCGGTGGTCGCCGCCTGCTCGCTGGCGCTCACCGAGCAGGATGTGGACGGCAAGAACATGATCCACCTCGTGCGGCTGACGGCCACATCCATCTCGCGGCAGCTGGCCGCCGCGGGCTACGCGCGACCCGAGGCGTGACGGATCATCGGGTGAAGGCGCTCAGCCCCGTGACCGCGCGGCCGACGATCAGCGCGTTGATCTCGCGGGTGCCCTCGAACGTGTAGAGCGCCTCGGCGTCGCCGAAGAAGCGGGCGACGTCGTTGTCGACGCGGATGCCCTCGGCCCCGCAGATCTCCCTCGCGAGGGCGACGGTCTCGCGTGCACGGTCGGCGCTCCACCCCTTGACCAGGGCCGCCTGCATCTCGTCGGCACCGCCGTCGTGCCGGGCGTCCGTGATCGCGACCGCCAGCGCCAGGGTCGCCGTCGCATTGCCGAGCATGCGCGCCAGTTTCTCCTGCACGAGTTGGAAACCCGCGATCGGACGGCCGAACTGCCGCCGCCGCGTCGCGTAGGCGAGAGCCGCCTCGTAGGCGCCGATCTGCAGGCCCGCGGCGTTCCAGCCGACGACGAAGCGCAGGTCGGCGAGGATGGCCGACAGGTCGGCGAAGGAGTCGATGCGCTGCAGCCGATCGCTCTCGGGAACGCGCACATCCTGCAGCGTGATGTCGGCGTTTCGCACCATCCGCAGCGCGATCTTGCCGGTCACGTCGCGGACGGACACCCCCTCCGCCTCGCGGGGCACGAGGAACGCCTTGACGCGGTCGTCGGCGGTGTCGCGGGCGACCACGACGATCACGTCGGAGAGGGCGGCGTTGCCGATCCAGCGCTTGCGCCCGTCGATGCGCCAGGTGTCGCCCTCCCGCGTGGCCGTGGTCTCGAGCCCGCCGGCGACGTCGGAGCCGTGGTCGGGTTCGGTCAGGGCGAAGCATCCGGTGAGATCGAACGAGCGGATGCGGGGATCCCATCGCTCGACCTGCTCCGGTGAGCCGCCCCGGCGAACGAGCGTGCGGAACATGCCCACCTGCCCGCCGTAGAGCGTCCCGATGGACATGTCGAAGCGGGCGAGCTCGAGGTGGCGGAAGCCCACGTAGACCGGGCGCGGTTCGCCGTCCTCGGTGAGGATCGCGGGATCGTCCTCGAGGCGGAGGGCCGCGATCTCGCCGCGCAGGTGGGCGGGGCAGTGCGCGTCCTCCCACCAGGCGGCGAGATGCGGGCGGGCGCGCCTCTCCAGCAGCTCCCGGAGGTCGGCGAGCTTCGCCGCCTCGGCGGCGGTGAGGCGTGCGGCGTATCCGAAGACGTCGGTCGGCGCGGACGTCACGACAGCCCCAGCAGCCGGGCCGCGTTCTGCTTCACGATCATCTCGTGCACCTCGGGGGGCAGCTCCAGCGTCTGCACGTCGTTCAGCCAACGGTCGGGGGTGAGCGCGGGGAGGTCGGATCCGAACAGCATCTTGTGCTTCAGGTAGGTCCGCGCGGCACGCACGAGTGCCGGCGAGAAGTACTTCGGCGACCAGCCCGACAGGTCGATCCAGGTGTTGAGCTTGTGCGTCGCGATCGAGAGCGCTTCGTCCTGCCAGGGCACGCTCGGGTGCGCCATGATGACCTGCAGGTCCGGATGCCGCGCCGCCACGTCGTCGAGGAGCATGGGGTTCGACAGCGACAGGCGGAAGCCCCAGCCGCCGGGTGTGCCGGCGCCGGCGCCGGTCTGGCCGGTGTGCACGATGATCGGCACGCCGAGTTCCTCGATCGTCGTCCATAGCGGGTCGAACTCGTCGGCCGAGGGGTCGAAGCCCTGCACAGAGGGATGGAACTTGAACCCGCGCACCCCGAGCTCCAGCGCCTGACGGCGGGCCTCCTCGACGGCCGCTTCGCCCTGCAGCGGATCGACGCTGCCGAACGGGATGAGCACGTCGGCGTTGCGGTGGGCCCCCGCGGCCAGGTCGTCGATGCTGTTCGGGGCGTGGCCGAGGTTGGTCGTGGCATCGACGGTGAACACGACGGCCGCCATGCGGCGCTCGCGGTAGTAGTGCGCGGTGGCGTCGACGGTGCGCGGCGGCTCGCTGCTGCCGAAGTAGGCGGCCATCGCGGCCGTCAGCGCCGGCGGCGAGGCGGTTCGGCCGCTGTCGTCGATCTGCACGTGGACGTGCACGTCGATCGCGGTGACGGCGTTCAGATCGATGGTCATCGTGCTCCCTGCGTCCGTTCGGCCTGTTCGGCGGCGGCGTCGGCTATGACGCGCGCGAGTTCGATCTTGCCGGTCTGACTCCGCGCGAGTGTCGGCCGGACGAAGACGTGTCGAGGTTTCTTGTACCCGGCGAGACGCTCGTCGAGGTAGGCCGCGAGGGCGTCCAGATCGATGTCGACGCCGGCGGCGGGCACGATCATCGCCGAGACGACCTCCCCGAAGCGCGGATGCGGCAGCCCGAACACCACGGCGTCGTCGATGTCGGGGTGCGCGAGAAGCTGTTCCTCGACCTCGGCGGGGAACACCTTCTCGCCGCCGGTGTTGACGACCGCGCTGAGCCGACCGAGCAGTTCGATCGAGCCGTCGCCGCGCGCCCGGGCCCAGTCGCCCGGCATGACGTAGCGGTGCTCTCCGATCGTGGGGAACGTGCGCGCGGTCTTCTCGGGATCCCCGTAGTAGCCGCGGGGAAGAACGCCCCGGAACGCCAGGATGCCGCGCGCTCCGGCCACGGGCGGGACCTCGGTGAGCTGCTCGTCCAGGAGCACGGTGCCGGGGGTGAGCATGAGCTTGGCGGGCAGGTCGCCGGCCGCCCGCGTGATGCCGAAGGCGAACGGGCCGCCCTCGCTGGAGGCGAGCAGATCGACGATCATCACCTCGCCGTGCGCATGAAGGCGTCGCTTGACCTCGTCGCTGAAGCGCATGCCCGAGCTCATGATCGAGTCGACCGCGCCGAGCCCGCGTCCGTCGGCCTCGACCGCCTCGACCAGGGGCAGCGCCACGGCGTCGCCGGCCACGACGAGGCGGGTCACGCCGTGCGCGTGTACGAGGCGCAGCGCGTCGGCCACATCGAGGTGCGCGCTCTCGAGCAGGACGATCGTGCCGCCGAGGGCGAGGGTCCCCATCGTGGTGGACTGCGCGGTGCCGTGGAGCATCGGCGGCAGGGGGAGGGTCACCACGCGCGGCGTACGCGGGTCGGTGGCGATGCGCGCCGCCTCGGCGAGATCCTCCGGCGGCTCGATCCCGATCACGCCCCACGTCGATTGACGTCGTGCCTGCAGCAGGGTGTCCATCTCCCAGACGACGGCTTTGGGCGCGCCGGTGGTGCCGCCGGTGTACAGGCGAAGGTCGGCTCCGCGCGGCGCCGCGGCCGGCATCTCGCCTCCGGCGGCGATGATCGCGTCGTAGGACAGCGCGCCGGGGATCTCCTCGCCGCCGTCGTCGACCGAGATGAGCTGCACGGCGGGGTCGAGGCCGGCCACGGCGTCGGCGGCGACGGCCCCGAGCGAGGTCGGTGCGATGAGCACCTTCGCGTCGCAGTCCTCGAGCAGCGCCCGCACCTCGCCCGCCCGGTAGCGGTAGTTGATGGCGACGGGTGAGGCGCCGACGGCGAGGCACGCCCAGAAGAAGGTGAGGTACTCGACGCGGTTGTACAGCAGCAGGGCCGCGGCGTCGCCGAGCCCCACGCCGCTCTCGCGCAGGTGCCGGGCGAGCGCCCCCGCCTCCGCGGCGAACCGCGCGTAGTCGATGCGTCGCGTCGCCGTGACGATCGCCGTGCGCTCGGGGTCCGCCTCCGCGATCCGCGCCCACAGGTCGCTGTAGTGGATGCCGCTCATCCCTGCTCCCTCCGCGACGGCGGACCGGACGGCTGGGCCTGCGCGTCGAAGCGCTCCGCCCAGGCGCGATCGATTTCCTCCGCGCTCCACCCGCCGTCGCGATGGTCGGTGTCCAGCACCTGCGGGTGGGCGTAGAGGGTGAGGCGGTCGCCGCCGATCCCGATGGCCTGGCCCGTCACGTGCGCCGCGCGGGCCGAGGCCAGCCACACGACGAGGGGCGCCACGTCCTCCGGCGTGCCGAGCGCCTTCTCCCGGCGCAGTTCGCCGGGCACCGGGAGCCCGGCGAGATGGTCCTCGTAGGCCTGCGCGTAGGCGGGGATCGTCGCGGTCATGGGCGACAGGGCGGTGGGCACCACGGCGTTCACGGTGACCTCGGCTCGGGCGAGCTCGAGCGACCAGGTGCGGGCCATCGCCACGATGCCGGCTTTCACCGCCGCGTAGTTGGTCTGCCCGAAGCTGCCGAACTGCCCGGCCGGCGAGCCGATCAGGATGATCCGTCCGCCCTCGCTCTGCTCGCGCAGCAGGGATGCGGCCGCGCGGGCGCAGGTGAACGTGCCGCGCAGGTGCGTCTCGACGACGAGGTCGAACTCCTCGTCGCTCATCTTCCAGAGCACCCGGTCGCGCAGGACGCCCGCGTTGGCGACGAGGATGTCGAGGCGCCCGAAGCTCTCCACGGCCGTGCGGACGAGCTCCTCGGCCGCCGGCGTCGAGCCCACTGCCGCCACGGCCGCCGTCGCCGATCCGCCCGCGGCGCGGATCTCGTCGACGACGGCTCCGGCGGATGCCGCATCCACGTCGTTGACGACGACCGCCGCACCCGCCGCAGCGAGCGCGAGCGCGTAGGCCCGGCCGAGGCTCCTGCCCGCGCCCGTGACGATGGCGACCCGTCCGTCGAGTCGGATGCCGCTCATCGGAAGTGCCTCAGGATCAGCTCGGCCACGACCCCCGGTTTGGCGGAGCCCTCGACCTCGAAGGTGAGCGCGAGCGTGACCTGGATCGCGTCGCCGCGGTCCTCGACCTCGGCGATCCGGCCGACGAGGCGGATGCGCCCGCCCGACGGCGTCGGGGCGGGGAATCGGATGCGGTCGAACCCGTACACGATGCCGGCGCTGGCCCCGCTCACGCGGTAGATCTCGCGCAGCGGCAGCACGACCATGCTGAGGGTCAGCATGCCGTGCGCGATACGCCCGCCGAACGGCGAGGCGGCCGCGGCGGCCTCATCGACGTGCAGCGGGTTGTCGTCGCCGGTCAGATCCGCGTAGACGTCGATGTCGTCCTGCGTGATTGGCACCCAGGACGACGGGCCCAGCTCTCTGCCGCGCGCGGCGGGAAGGTCCTCGATCGCAATGGCGTCGGTCGTCATCGGGTCTCCTCTTCTCGGATACGTCGGGGGATGATGATGGCCCGGCCGGTGATCTCGCCCCGCGCGAGTGCCGCGTAGGCGGCATCCGCGTCCTCGAGATCGAAGCGGCGGGTCACGAGTCGGTCGGTGTCGAAGGCGCCGTCTGCGGCGAGGCGGACGACGGCGGGCAGGTCCTCGCGGGTGCGGGCGCCGAACGAGCCGACGATCTGCTGTCCGCGGCGCACGAGAGGGGTGATCTCCACCTGTGCGCGGGTTCCGGCGGCGGCGATGCCGATCGCCACGAGGCGCGCGCCGTCGGCAAGCATCCCGAGCCCCTGCTCCAGGGTCTCGGCGCGGCCCAGCGCCTCGAACACGACGTCGGCGCCGCCCGACAGGGCCCGGACCGCCTCGACCGGGTCCTCCACCGAGGCGTCGAGGGTGGCGGTCGCGCCGAGCTCGCGTGCGCTGCGGAGCTTGTCGGCCGCGATGTCGACGGCGATGACCTCGCGCGCACCCGCGGCGAGACACAGCGGGATGAGGCTCGACCCGATCCCGCCCACGCCGATGATCGCGACCGTCGACCCCTCGGCCACCTCGCCGGCACGGAACACGGCGCCGTAGGAGGTCAGCCCCGCGCAGCCGAGGATGCAGGAGGTCGCCGCGTCCAGTCCCGGCGGCAGCGCCGCCAGCGCGGAGACGGGGACGACGCAGTACTCCGCAAGCCCGCCCATCGAATACATCGCGAGGAAGGAGCCGTCGGGCATCCGCAGTCTGCTGCGCCCGTCGAACAGGGTCCCCTCCAGGCGATTGCGTCGGAAGAACTGCTCGCACAGATCGTCGCGTCCGCGCCGGCAGGCCGCGCACGTGCGGCAGGGCATGATGAACGCGGCGACGACGGTGTCGTCGAGCTGGAACGCCGTCTCGCTGCCGGGGCCGATGGCGACGATGCGTCCGCTGACCTCGTGGCCCATCACAGCGGGCCGCGGGAAGGCGACCTCGCCCTTGATGACGTGCAGGTCGGTATGGCACACGCCGCAGGCGATGACCTCGAGCAGCACCTCGTCGGGGCCGGGCTCCGGCACGTCGATCGTCAGCATCCGCATCGCCGCGCGATCGTCCTCGAGCACCGCGGCCCGCATCGTCGCGGGGATGGGCTTCAACACGGATCGTCCTCGTTCCTGTGGTCTGTGAGCATCCTGTCCGGTGGCCCCCGAGCGGGCACGCACCCTTCCGCGCAGTGAAAACCGCCCTGCTGTCGCCGCGACGGCGCGTGTCATCCTGACCGCCGCGTGAACCACACGACGAGGGGAGAGCGAGATGGCACCGCACGAAGCGCTGCTGGATCCGACCGGGATGAGCACGGGCACGGACGACGGCACACTGGCCGCGCGTCCGGTGAGCCTGCGCGATCTCCGGGTCGGACTGCTGGACAACACGAAACCCAACGCCACGATGCTGCTGGAGGAGATCGCCGCCATCCTGCAGCGTGATCACGGTGCGGGAGAGGCGACGCTGTACACGAAGGACTACTTCGGCACGCCGTTGGCGCCGTCGCTGCTCGAGCGGATCGCCGCCGAGAACGACATCGTGATCACAGCCGTCGGGGACTGCGGCAGCTGCTCGGCGGCTACCGTCGCCGACGGCATCATGTTCGAACGTGCCGGGGTGCCGACCGTCTCGATCACATCGGACTCGTTCTTCATGTCGGGCCGTGCGATGGCTTCGGTGCAGGGGTTCCCCGGTTTCGAGTTCACCGCCGTCGCGCACCCGATGGCGAGTCTGACGCAGGCCGAGGTGCACGAGCGCGCGGCCACGGTGATGCCCGAGGTCCTGCGGATCCTCGGTGTCGAGGAGGGATGACGATGACGCTTCTGACGGACGAGACCCCCACGGTCGATGCGGAACGAGTGCGCGCGCTGGTCGAGTACTACTACGAGAACGACTGGACCGACGGCCTGCCGGTCGTGCCGGTCACCGCCACGCTGCTCGACGAGTTCCTGGCCACGACCACGCGCGATCCCGACGACGTGCTCTTCACGATCGCGCACCTGAACCGTCGCATGACCGTCCGGCTGGCCGCGATCAACGCCGCGATGGCCGGATGCCGGGCGGACTACTTCCCGACGGTCGTCGCGGCCTGGGAGGCCATCGCGAAGGAGCCCCATCCGGCGCGCGGCATCTGGCAGTCGACGACCGGCACCGCGCCGATGCTCGTCGTGAACGGGCCCGTGCGCGAGCGGATCGGGCTCAACAGCCGCGGCAACGTGTTCGGATCCGGATTCCGCGCGAACGCCACGATCGGCCGCGCGATCCGACTCGGCTGCATCAACGTCTTCGGCCTGCACCCCCACAAGCTCGACCAGGCCACGCAGGGCACGCCGGCGAAGTACTCGGCCTGCATCGCCGAGAACGAGGAGCAGAGCCCCTGGGAGCCGTTGCACGTCGAGCACGGCCACGCGCCTGACGACGACGTCGTCACCGCGTTCGTCATCCGCTCGGTCGTGCACATCGAGGCCCGGCATACCCAGGAGCCGGAGCAGCTCGCCCGCGACCTCATCGACACGATCGCCCGCACCGGCGCGCTGATCCACGAGTACACGAGCGCCCTGCTGGTGCTGACACCGGAGCACGCGCAGGTCTTCGCGCGCGCCGGCTGGAGCAAGGAGGATCTGCGCACCTTCGTGTTCGAGAACGCACGTCGCAGCCGCGATGCGCTCGCCGCCGTCGGGAAGGACGCCCTGTCGCACAAGACGCGATGGCGACTGCCCGCGGCGCATCCCGACTCGATGCCCGACAGCGCGAGCACCACCGACGCGCCCGACACGGTCGCGTCGCTCCACAACGCCCGCTCCGTGCAGATCATGGTCGCCGGCGCCGACAACGCGGGCGTCTCGGCGGTCGTCGAGATCTTCACTCTCAACCCGCCGCGGGAGATCCCCTTCTCGCAGAGCGTGATCGGAGACCGGCCATGAGCGGCACGATGTCGGTCGACGACGCCCTTGCGCAGTTCACCGAGATGATGGCCACCGACGGCTACGTGCTGAGCTGGGAGAACTCGAGCCCGGATCGCATCGTGGTGCGGATCGCGGCGGGGGAAGGGGCGTGTGCGGACTGCCTCGTACCCCAGGTCGTCATGGAGGCGATCATGGGCCAGGCCCTGCAGCAGACGCCCTACGAGCTCGATCGCGTCGAGTTGCCCGAGGGCGCCGCGCACTGACGGGCCGCCCCATGCAGCTCACCGATGAGGAGAAGCGCATGCGCGACGGCGCCGAGGGCGACGCCGTCGCGGTCGCGATGGACCTGCTGATCCGATACGGCGATGCGCTCGAGGCCGAGCGACTCGTCGAGACCCGCAACGTCGCGGGGACGATGACCCAGCCCTCGCCGGCGAAGGCCGCGCTCGTCGCCGAGGGCGGGTGGGCGAAGGCCTTCGCCGTCATGAACCTCGACAGCGACCGGGAGCTCGAGATCCCCGACGTGCGGGTGCCGACCTGCCAGCTCCAGCACGGCTTCGCCGCCGATGCCGAGGGGCTCACGCGGTACCCGGCCGACAGCATCCGGTTGCAGGAGGACGCGGAGTCCTACTTCACCGCGCGCGGGGTGCGCGTGCTGGGCACCTGCACCCCCTACCAGGTCGGCAACCTGCCGGTCTTCGGCCAGCACTGTGCATGGATGGAGTCCTCGGCCGTCGTCTATGCGAACTCCGTGCTCGGCGCGCGGACGAACTGCGAGGGCGCAGCATCCACGGGTGCGGCCTCGCTGACCGGTCGCATCCCGTACTGGGGCAATCACCTCCCCGCCAACCGGCTCGCCACCCATCTGATCCGCGCCGACACCGAGATCTCGGGCTTTCGCGAGTGGGGGCTCCTCGGCTACTTCGTGGGCGAGCTCGTGCAGGAGGCTCGGCCCGCCGTGATCGGTGCGCTCGCACCGGCGTCGGATGCGGATCTCAAGCACTTCGGGGCGGCGACGGCCACATCCGGCGGTGTCGAGCTGTACCACCTTCCCGGCGTGACCCCTGAGGCGCCCACGCTCGAGGCGGCGTTCGGATCCGCGGATCCGCCCGAAGCGATCGAGTACGGCGCCCGGGAGCGACGGCAGACCTACGACACCCTCAATGCCCGGGGCGAGAGCACGGAGGTGGACTTCGTGCTGCTCGGGTGCCCCCACGCATCCCTGGCCCAGGTGCGCGAGATCGCGGGGCTCCTGGAGGGGCTCCGCCTCGCCGACGGCACCCAGCTGTGGGTCATGCTGCCGCGGGCGCTCGCCGTCGAGGCGCTGCGGCAGGGGTGGACGCGCACGATCATGCGTGCGGGCGGGCGGGTGCTCACCGACTCCTGCCCCGCGATGTCGCGCGCCGCCCCGCCGGGGACGCGGGTCATGGCGACGGACTCCGCCAAACAGGCGCACTATCTGCCGGCCATCCTCGGCATCGAGGCGTGGTTCGGCACCACGCGCGAGTGCGTCGACGCGGCGGTCACCGGCCGCTGGCGGGGCGAGCTGACGTGATCGAGCTGACCGGGCGCGGGATCGTCCCCGGACGCGCGCGGGCGCGGGCGCTCGTGACCCGGGATCCGATCTCGGGCTTCGGGGGGATCGACGTCGCCACCGGCACGGTGATCGAACCGCGTCACGAGCTGTTCGGTCAGTGCTTCACGGGGCGCGTGCTCGTCTTCCCCGGAGCGAAGGGATCGTCGGGGTGGTCCGGGTTCTTCCAGAGCACACGGCTGATGGGAACGGCGCCCGCGGCGATGGTGTTCGACGTGGTCACCACCAAGGCGGTGCTCGGGGCGATCGTCACCCGCGTGCCGACCGTCGTCGGCGCGTCGCCGGCGCCCCTCGACACGATCAGGACCGGCGATCTCGTCGACGTGGACGGCGACACCGGCCGCATCGTCGTGATCCGGAGCGATGGGTAGCGGTGCGTTCCGGTGAGTGGAAAGGTGGTTGGACCCCGGCGGACTGGTTCGCAGACTCGTCGTGTCGCTCGCAATGGCGTGAGCGGATCATCCCGACACAGGAGTCAGACATGATCACAGCAGTTCGTCCTTCGAGACGCCCCCGTCTCGCGCTCATGGCCGCCTCGCTCGCCGTAGGCGCCCTCGCGCTCAGCGGATGCGGCGGCGGCGCCGACACGGCGACCAGCCCGGGTGAGGGCGGCGAGCTCTCGAGCATGACGGTCGTCACGTTCCTGCCGCTGGAGTCGTTCAGCTTCGCACCCGAGATGTTCGCCTACTCGGGCGGCTACTTCGAGAAGCACGGTCTCGATGTCACCCTGCAGCCCGTGCAGGGCACCTCGGCCGCCATCCAGTCCCTGCTCGGCGGCGCGACGACGCTGACGCGTGCCAGCACCGTCGACGTGTTCCCCGCGATGGTCGACGGCCAGCCGATCCGTGCCGTCGGCACGATGGCGTACAAGTCGAACCTGCGCATGGTCTCCGTGGAGCAGGAGCCGATCACCGCCCCGAGCGACATGGAGGGGAAGGTGATCGGGATGGGATCGATCGGAGGCACGAGCGAGAAGCTGCTCGATCTCACCCTCGACGACGCCGGGATCCCCGCCGACGCGGTGACGCGTCAGGCCGTACCGGTCACGGCGGCGACCCTGGAGGTCGTGCGGCAGGGGCAGCTCGACGGATACATCGTCAGCCTTGACACGTCGCTCGCCATCGGCCAGCAGAACGCGGACGCGGTCGTCGACGACGCCGGTCTGGGCGAGGCGCCCGACATCCAGACCTGGATCACGACGGAGTCGAACCTCCAGGACGAGGCGAAGACGGCGCAGATCGAGGCGTTCATGGCGGCGATCCGCGAGGCGGTGCAGGACATGATCGACGACGCGCCCAACGGATTCGCCACGGTGCTCCAGACCCTCCGCGAGAGCGGCGACTGGTCCTTCCCGGCGCTTGAGGACGACGAGGTCGCGACGGCGGCGCTCGAGGTCTACACGACGCAGACCTGGGTGGATGCCGACGGTGGGGTGCCGCTGCTCGAGAACGACCTGGACGCCTGGCAGGCGACGTACGACACCTACGTCGATGCGGGGATGCTCGAGGGCGGGCACGACCCGGGGGACTGGATCACGAACGACTACGTGCCCGCCGGTTGAGCCGGGCGCGGAAAGGCATCGACATGAGCAACGACACCGTCCTCACCCCCGACGCGCACCTCGCCGAGACGGCCACGCAGCCCCGGCTGCGCATCCGCGGCGTCGGACGCGACTTCCAGACGCGCGCGGGCACCACCCGTGCCGTATCGGGCGTCGACCTCGACATCGAACGCGGCGAGTTCGTCGCCCTCATCGGACGATCGGGCTGCGGCAAGACCACGCTGCTGCGCATGATCGGAGGGCTGCTCGCGCCCACGGCGGGATCCATCGAGGTCGATGGCCGGCATCTCTGGCGCAACGGCCGCGTCGAACCCTCCGCCGTCACGCGCCTCGGGTTCGTCTTCCAGGAGAGCAACCTGTTCCCCTGGTTCTCCGTGCTCGACAACATCGCGCTGCCTCTCAAGCTCCGCGGGATGGGGAAGACGGAGCGTCGGGCCCGCGCCGCGGAACTGGCCGATCTCGTCGGGCTGCAGGGCTTCGAGCGGTCCTACCCTCGCGAACTCTCCGGCGGGATGCGGCAGCGAGCGGCGATCGCGCGATCGCTCAGCACGGAGCCCGATCTGCTCCTCATGGACGAGCCGTTCGGCGCGCTCGACGCGCTGACACGGGAGCGGATGAACCTCGAGCTGCAGCGGATCGTGCTGCAGACGACCTCGACGGTCGTCTTCGTGACGCACGACATCCCGGAGGCGGTCTTCCTCGCCGATCGGGTCGTGCACATGACGCCACGGCCCGGCCGCATCCGGCAGATCCTGACCGTCCCGGACGCGAAGCCGCGCGACATCGAATTGCAGACGACACCCGGATTCAACGACATCGTGCGAAGCCTCAGGCACGACCTCGACGAGGAGGAATGATCGCATGACCACCGTGCAGGCACCCCCGGACCAGCCCACGACGACCACCGTCGTCACCCTCGAGCGACGCCGCGCGCGAGCGCGCACGATGAAGATCCTGCCGTGGATCGTGACCCCGGCGCTCGTCGTCGTGATCGTCGGGCTCTGGCAGCTCTACGTCTCGGTGTTCGACGTCAACCCGTTCGTCTTCCCGCCGCCCGCAGCGGTCGGTGAGGCGTTCGTCGCCCTCCTCGCCGACGGCCAGACCTGGGCCGAGGCGGGTGTGACCGTGACCGAGATCCTGGTGGGCTTCGTCGTCGCCGTCGTCCTGGGCGTGATGGTGGGGGTCGTGCTCGGCAAACTGCCGTGGCTCGAAGTGAGCATCCGCCCCCTCATCGTCATCGCGCAGGTGGCGCCGAAGGTCGCCTTCGTCCCCCTGTTCGTCATCTGGTTCGGATTCGGGATCACCTCGAAGATCGTGCTCGCCGCACTTCTGGCGTTCTTCCCCGTCATGCTCAACGTGCTGCTGGGCGTGCGCTCGGTCGAGCGCGGACAGCGCGAGGTGATGCGCAGTCTCAACGCGTCGCGGGCGCAGACCTTCACCCAACTCGAGATGCGGAGTCTCCAGCCCTACCTGTTCGCCGGCATGGAGGTGGCGATCGTCCTCGCGACGATCGGCGCGATCGTGGGCGAGTATCTGGGCGGCAGTGTCGGGCTCGGTGCCATGGTCGTGCGAGCGATGAACTCCTTGGATGCGGCGCGGACGTTCGCGCTGATCCTGCTGCTGTCGCTCATCGGGCTCGTGCTCTATCTGATCGTCAACGAGGCGAAGCGGTTCTTCATCCCGTGGCACGAGTCGGTGTACGGCCTGCGCGAGAACCTCTGAGAACTCCGGACGCCGCCGTGCCCGCCGAGCGGGCGCGGCGGCGTTTCCCGTGGGAAGGTAGCGGATGTGACGCAGGACAGATCCCGGGACCGCATCCAGAGCGTGGAGCGCGCCGTGGCGGTCCTGCGGGCCTTCGGCGGCCACGACGCGACGTCGAGCGTGAGCGAGCTGGCGACGCGCGTGGCACTGCCCCGACCCGTCGTGCGCCGCATCCTGCTGACGTTCGAGCACATCGGCTACGTCCGCAGTGAGAACGGGCGCTGGTCGCTCACCGCCCGCATCCTCGAGCTCGGCGCCGGCTACTTCGCGGCGTCGTCGCTGGCCGAGATCGCTCAGCCCGCGATGGCCGACATCGTCGCCCGCACGGGGGAGACATGCAGCATCGGCGAGCTGGATCTCCCCGACGTCATCCACGTCGCGCGGGTCGAGGAGCGTCGCCCCCTTCCCGATGCGGTGCGCGTGGGCACCCGGCTTCCCGCTCATGCGACGGCGGTCGGGCGCGTCCTCCTCGCCGAGCTGCCCGAGGAAGAACTCGAGAGCTACCTCTCCCGCCCGCGGGAGGCCTACACGCCGGCCACGCTCGTCGACGCCGACGGGCTGCGTCGCCACCTCCGCGACGTGCGCCTGCGCGGCTTCGACCTGTCGATCGAGGAACTGCACCCCGGCATGATCGCTGCCGCGGTGCCCATCACGGTCGACGGGCGCGCCGTCGCGGGCCTCACCGTCTCGTCCACGACGCTGCGCTCGAACGCAGCGCTGCTCGAGCAGGCGGTCGTGCCCCTGCTCGCCGACGCGGCGGAGCGGATCGCGCGCGAGTTCCGCGCCGCGAACCCGGGGCGCTTCCGCGCATAGCCCCGGCGGACGCGTCAGCCGACGAGGGCGCCGCCCGCGGCGACCATCTCGTCGCTCGGTGTCTCCGTCCCGAGGTAGACGCCGTCCGCGCGAAGGCGCGTCTGCAGGGTGGTCGTATCGACCTCGCCGACGGGAACTCCCGCCGCGAGGGCCAGGTCGGCGGCCGTCCCCGCCGCCTGCCCCATGGCGAAGCACGGCCCCGTGACGCGCCCCGACGACTGGCCGCCTTGCGTCATCGACGCGCACCGGCCCGCGACGAGGAGATTCGGCACGACCTGCGGCACCAGCATCCGATAGGGCAGCTGGTTGAAGCCGCGGCTGTCGGCGGGGGCGAAACGGAACTCGACGTCGCCCGCCACGTGCGCCTCGACGGGCCAGCCGTTGACGCCGATCGAGTCGTCGAAGTCGGCGCAGCCGAGCACATCCTGTTCGGTCAACACATACTCGCCTCGGATGCGGCGCGTCTCGCGGATGCCGATCTGCGGCGCGATGTCGACGACGTACGAGTCCTCGAATCCGGGTGTGCGCTCGCGGATGAACGCGAAGGTGTCGCGTACCTGCTGCCGGCCCTGCAGTTCGCCGTGCGAGAGCTGCCGGACGTCGGTGCCGTCGACCGCCGAGCCGTCGTCGTTGCTCAGCTGCGTGAGGTTGGACCGCCACTCGAGCGGATTGCGCTGCGGCCTCACGATGGGCTTCTTGCGGGGGAAGCGGTGGGTGCCCGCGGCCTCCGCGTCCTCCATGAGCGAGCGGATGGTGCGCCAGGCGGCGCCCGCGCGCTCGGGGTCGACCCCGTTGATGCGGAACATGAGCGAGGGGTAGAGCAGATGCTCCGACCGTTCGAAGGGCGCGCCGGCCCACGCGGCGAGGTCGGCGTCGCCCGATCCGTCGATGAACACGGAACCGCGGACGGCCTGCCTGCCGGATTTGGACTCGATGACGACCGCGTCGATCCGGCTGTCGTCGCCCAGGACGACGTCGACGGCGGCGGCGTGGAAGAGGACCTCGGCTCCCGAGGAGACCAGGAGCTCGTCGGCGGCGATCTTGTAGGCCGAGATGTCGAACGCCTGCGCCATGATCCTGTCGGCGACGCTGAGATGCGGCACGTTCAGGCCGTCGAGGGCGACGAGCCGGTCGAGCAGGTCGTCGGTGATCCCTCGGATGACGCGGACGTCGACGCCCTGGACGCGGGCGTGCAGACCGCAGAAGGTGCTCAGCCCGCCCATGGTGCCGGCCCCGCCGAGGAACCCGTACCGCTCGATGAGCAGGACGGACCGGCCGGCGCGCGCGGCGGCGGTCGCGGCGAAGAGGCCGGCGGGCCCGCCGCCGACGACCACGACGTCGTACTCGCCGATGACGGGGATGCGGGCGGCGGGCAGTGTGATCGTCTGATCGGTCATGCGTCCTCCAGGGCCGGGGTCGTCGAGGGTGCGTCGTCACGGGGGCACGGTCCGGGTCGCGCGCACAGCACGGCCCCGCATCCGAGCGGCTGCACGAGCTGTTCGTACTGGTCGAGCACCCCGCCGCCGCTGTCGCGGTCGAGGGGAGGCCGATAGGGCTCGCGTGCGGCGAGCTCGGCGGGCTCGACCAGGAGATCGACCCTGCCCTCGGCCAGGTCGATGTCGATCAGGTCGCCGTCGCGCACCCGGCCGAGCGGGCCGTCGTCGGCCGCCTCGGGTGACACCTCCCCGATCGAGATCCCCTGGTTGACCAGGCCGCTGAACTGGCCGTCCGTCACGAGCGCCACGTCGTCGGCGAGACCTCGCGCGTGCAGCGCGAAGATGAACGCGGATGTGAGCCCCATCCCGGGCGCTCCGCGGACGCCGATCCCTCGGATCACGGCCACGTCGCCGCGGCGCAGGCGTCCGTCGCCGATCGCGCCGATGGCCTCCTCGCGGTTGCCGAACACGCGCGCGGGACCCTGGAATCGATGCGGACCGGGGTCGGGGACGGGACGCTTGGCCACCGCCCCGCCGGGAGCGAGCGACCCCCGCAGGACGGAGATGGCGGGGTCGGTGCCGAACGGATCGGCCAGCGGGCGGATCACGACGCCGTCGGCGGCCGGTGCCGCGGCGGCGTTCTCGCGAACGGTCGTTCCTGCCACGGTCTGGCGGTCTCCGTGGAGGAGGGGCAGCAGCTCCCGAAGGACGGTGGCCGCACCTCCGGCGTCGTCGAAATGCTCGATCAGGGCGGGCCCGTTGGGGCGCACCGCGGCGAGCAGGGGGGTCTGGCGGCCCAAGGTGCGGAAGAGCCCCCACACGTCGACGTCGACCCGGGACTCGATCGCGATCGCCTGGAGGTGCTTGATCGTGTTCATCGACCCGCCCACGGCGAGCATCGTGCGCACCGCATCGTGGACGGCATCGGCCGTGATGATCGCGCGGGGGCGTACATCGCGGGCGATGAGATCGGCCATCGCCGCGGCGGACCGGTGCACGCTGTCCCACATCCGAGTGCCGTTCGCGCGCACGGGCGAGGCCCCGGGCACGGTCATCCCGAGCGCTTCGGCGACGATGTGCATGGAGTTGGCGGTCGCCATCCCGGCGCAGACGCCGGGGCCGAGGATCGCATCGTCGGCGAGGTCGATGAGATTGTCCGTCGAGGTGCCCGTGACCGCGGCCTGAGCCGCGCGCAGGAACACCTCCTCGACGTCGGCCTCTCTGCCCTCCGCTTTGCCCGAGTTCTGATAGCCGCAGGGGATGATCACGGTCGGCACGTTGAGCCGCCCCGCCGCCATGAGATGTGCGGGCGTCGTCTTGTCGCACGAGCTGAGGCAGATCATGCCGTCGAGCAGGGCGCCTTCGACGGCTGCCTCGATGTCGTCGACGACGAGATCCCGGCTCGGAAGGATGTACCGGCCCGCACGCCCCGCGCTCGTGACGAAGTCGGAGGGCGCTGCCGTGCGGATCTCGAACGGCAGCAGGCCGTGTGCACGCAGCTCCCTCTTGAGCACGGGGACGATGTCGTCGAGGTGGGCGAAGCAGGCGGCGAGATCCGACGACGTGTTCACGATCGCGATCTTCGGACGCGTGAGCTCATCGGCGGGGATGCCGAGCGAGCGCCAGTGGGCCCGACGGGCGATCCCCAGCGCGGAGGTGGGCGAGAGGTTGCTGCGAAGTGCGGACATCCGTTGTCCTTTCGTCATCGTCGACAAAGTGTACGCATTGCGATGGAGTGAACGCAATGCGTACACTTGCGATGTGCGATCGCGAGCAGCATGACGACGCCGCGGCGGCTGACGCCGGGGCTCATCGCCGTGCTCGGTGCGCTGATGACGGCGAATCCGCTCGCGGCGAGCATGTTCCTGCCCGGCCTCGGCGCGCTCGTCGACGACCTGGACACCACGACAGCGGGTGGGCAGATGGTCTACACCGGCTTCCTCGTCGGCGTCGCGGCGGGGCAGCTCGTCATCGGCCCGCTCTCGGATGCCACGGGGCGTCGCCCCGCGCTGCGCTGGGGGCTGGCGCTGCTCACGCTGACCGCCGCCGCATCCGCCGTCGCCGGGTCGATCGAACTGCTCGTCGCCACCAGGGTCGGTCAGGGCGCGGGCGCCGCCGCGGTCGTCGTCGTCGCCCGCGCCGTCGTGTCCGATCTCGCCGTGGGCCGGCAGGCGGCACGCGCGTACAGCGTGCTCATGGGGCTGATCGGGGCGGGGCCGTTCGTCGCCCCTCTCCTGGGCGCCGCGGCATTGGCCCTCGGCGGATGGCGCGCCGGATTCGTCGCGCTGGCGGTGCTCTCGGGTGCTGCCCTCCTGGCCGCCTGGGTGTGTGTGCCCGAAACCCTCGAACGCGAGCGTCGCACCACCCTCCGGCTCCGGGCGATGGGGGCGCGCTACGGCCATCTGCTGCGTGATCGCCGCTACGTCCTGTCCGCGTTGGCGATGGCTTTCGGGTTCGCGGCGCTCGCGGTGCACTCGGCGGCATCCTCGTTCGTCGCGCAGGACATCCTGCGCACCGGGGCGTGGGGATTCGCGGTCATCTACGCGCTCTACGCGGCGGCCGTCCTCGTGGGCAGCATGGTCAACGCCGTGTTCGTCGGGCGTGTGGGCCCCGCTCGGATGATGGCCATCGCGCAGGCGGTGGGCCTGGGAGGAACGGGCGCGCTGCTCGCCTTCGCCCTCTGGGGACCGTTCACGCTGGCCACCTTCGTCGCCCCCGTGCTGGTGAGCGGCGCCGCCGCATCCGCCGTGCTCGCCAACGCGAGCGCGCTCACGCTCTCGCGGGCACGGGTCGCCGCGGGTTCGGGGGCCGCGCTCATGGGCGCCGGCCAGTATGCCGTGGCGGCGGCGGTCGCACCGATCGGCGGGATCCTCGGCGCGCACACCGCGGTGCCCATGGCCGCGGGGATGCTGGCCTGTCTCGCGGTGAGCGCGGTCTGCGCCCTGGCGGCGCAGCGCCGGCATCGCTCCTGATCGCCGCGTCGCGTCCGGCGGCAGGGTCGTCGTAGCGTGCGTGACCCCGCGATGTCCAGCGCGGGGCGGGAAACACACCGGCAACACGGGCCGCATTACTCTCGGAGCATGGGCGACCTCTTCGACGGCTACGGTTCCACACTCGCGCCGCGCAGGAACGCACAGGGCCTTCCCGCCTTCGACGAGATGTTCGGGCTGCCGACCTCTCCCGGCGACGCCGCGCAGTCCCGCAGCGCCTACCGCGAGCTCTACCAGGCGCTCGCGCGGATGACGCAGGAGGAGCTGCGCGGACGCACCGACTCGCTCGCCAGCTCGTACCTCGCGCAGGGCGTCACGTTCGACTTCGCGGGCGAGGAGCGCCCCTTCCCGCTGGATGCGGTTCCCCGCATCATCGACTACGCCGAGTGGTCCGAGGTCGAGGCGGGCATCAAGCAGCGCGTCCGCGCGCTCGAGGCGTTCCTCGACGACGCGTACGGGCGCCAGAACTGCGTGCGCGACGGGGTCATCCCCGCCCGCCTCATCGCGTCGAGCCAGTACTTCTACCGCCAGGCCTACGGCATCCAGCCGGCCAACGGCGTGCGCATCCAGGTGTCGGGCATCGACCTCATCCGCGATGAGCACGGCAAGATGCGCGTCCTCGAAGACAACGTGCGCGTGCCGTCGGGTGTCAGCTACGTGATCTCGAACCGCCGCGTCATGGCCCAGACGCTGCCCGAGCTCTTCCTCTCGATGCGGGTGCGCCCGGTGGGCGATTACCCCAACAAGCTGCTGGCGGCCTTGCGCGCGTCGGCCCCGCCCGGCATCGAAGACCCGAACGTGGTCGTGCTGACGCCCGGTGTCTACAACTCGGCGTACTTCGAGCACACGCTGCTCGCCCGCCTCATGGGCGTCGAGCTGGTCGAGGGGCGCGACCTGCTGTGCATGGGCGGCCGTGTCTTCATGCGCACGACCCGCGGCCCCAAGCGCGTGGATGTGATCTACCGCCGGGTCGACGACGACTTCCTCGACCCGCTGCAGTTCCGCGCCGACTCGATGCTGGGTGCTCCCGGCGTCATGCTCGCCGCGCGCATGGGCAACGTCACGATCGCGAACGCGGTGGGCAACGGCGTCGCCGACGACAAGCTGCTGTACACGTACACGCCCGACCTCATCCGCTACTACCTCTCGGAGGAGCCCATCCTCCCCATCGTCGACACCTGGCGGCTCGAAGACCCGGCGGCGCTCGAAGAGGTGCTCGACCGGCTCGACGAGCTCGTCGTGAAGCCCGTCGACGGCTCGGGCGGCAAGGGGCTGGTCGTGGGACCGGATGCATCGCCCGCCGAGCTCGAGACGCTGCGCAAGACCCTCCTCGCCGACCCGCGCGGCTGGATCGCGCAGCCGGTGATGATGCTCTCGACCATCCCCACCCTCGTCGAGGACGGCATGCGGCCCCGTCACGCCGACCTCCGCCCCTTCGCGGTCAACGACGGCGACGACATCTGGGTGCTGCCCGGCGGCCTCACCCGCGTCGCCCTCCCGGAGGGCGAGCTCGTCGTCAACTCGTCGCAGGGCGGCGGATCGAAGGACACCTGGATCGTGGGCGGCGCCGCCCCGGGCAAGGTCGAGTACGGGCAGGGCCAGGGGCTCGCCGGTCTCGTCGCCGACCAGGCGTCGACCGTCACGCAGGCGATCCCGATCATCACGCCCGCCATGGCCGCCGAGGCCGCGGAGTCGTCCGCGGCGGCCCCCGGGGCCGAGCCCGCCGGTGAGGACGTCGACCTGTCGCCGCACGACCGCCCGCTCTCGCGCGCCGAGCAGCAGGAGCAACAGCAGCAGACCGGGCCGGATGCGGCCGCGACCTCGGGCGGTGCGTCATGCTGCTGAGCCGCATCGCCGAGAGCCTGTTCTGGATCGGGCGCTACATCGAGCGCAGCGACGGCACCGCCCGCATCCTCGACGTGCACCTGCAGCTGCTGCTGGAGGACCCGTGGATCGACGAGGACACCGCGTGCCGCTCGCTGCTGTCGGTCATGGGGTCGTCGCCGCCCGACGACATCGAGAACGTCAACCGCGAGTACGTGCTGGCGCGCCTCGCCGTCGACCGGATGAACCCGTCGAGCATCCTCTACTCGCTCACCTCGTCGCGGGAGAACGCCCGCCGTGCGCGCGAGATCGTCTCGACCGAGCTCTGGGAGTGCCTCAACACGACCAACGCCCGGATGCCGCGGCGGCTGCAGACCGACAAGGTGCACGAGTTCTTCCAGTGGGTGCGCGAGCGCGCGGCGCTCGCCGTGGGCATCGTCGACTCCTCGACGAGCCGTGACGAGGCGTGGCAGTTCTTCACCCTGGGCCGCTCGATCGAGCGCGCCGACATGACCGCGCGGTTGCTCGCCACCCGCTCGCTCACCGAGGCCTCCGGTCCGTCGTGGACGACGATCCTGCGCTCGTGCGGCGCGTACGAGGCGTACCTGCGCACCTACCGAGGCATGCCGAGCGCCCGCAACGCCGCCGAGTTCCTGCTGCTCGACCGGCTCTTCCCGCGCTCGATCATCTACTCCATCTCACGCGCCGAGGAGTGCATCTCGGCGATCGACCCGCGCGAGGACCGCGTCGGTCACTCCAACCAGGTGCTGCGCGCGCTCGGCCGCATCCGCAACGACCTCGAGTATCAGCCGATCGGTGAGATCCTGACGGAGCTGCCCGCGCACATGCTGCGGGTGCAGACGGTCACGCGCGAGGCGTCCGACGCCATCCGCCAGCGGTTCTTCCCGACGCAGGCCGAGCCCAGCTGGATCGGAGAGACCTCATGAAGCGCCTGCGCATCGAGCACGAGACGGGCTTCCGCTACGGCGGCGACGTCTCGGCGTCCTACAACGAGGCGCGGATGCTGCCCGGCACCACCGACAGCCAGTTCGTGCTGAGCTCGTCGCTCGACATCGACCCGCAGACCGCCGTCAACACCTACGTGGACTACTTCGGCACGCGGGTGAGCTCTTTCGACGTGCTCTCGCCGCACCGCTCGCTCACCATCACGGCGCGCTCGCTCGTCGAGGTGCGCCCGCGTCCGATCGAGCACACCGGCATCACGTGGGAGAAGCTCGCCGTGGAGGCCGCCCGCAGCCTCGACACCGTCGAGCAGCTGACGCAGACCCGCCGCACCACGCCGCATCCCGAGGTCGCCGAGATCGCGGCGTCGATCGCCGCGCAGCACGACGATCCGGGCCGCGCCGCGCACGCGATCTGCGTGGCCATCGGCGACGCGGTCGAGTACATGTCGGGCGTCACCGGCGTGCACTCCACCGCCATCGAGGCGTGGGAGGCCCGCAAGGGCGTCTGCCAGGACATGGCGCACATCGCCCTCGGCGCGCTGCGCTCGGTGGGCATCCCGGCCCGCTACGTCTCGGGCTACCTGCACCCCAAGCCGGACGCCGAGGTCGGCGCCGCGGTGACGGGGGAGTCCCACGCGTGGGTCGAGTGGTTCGCCGGGGAGTGGACCGGGTTCGACCCCACCAACAACATCGAGATCGGCGACCGTCATGTGCTCGTCGGGCGGGCCCGCGACTACAACGACGTCCCGCCGTTGCGCGGTGTCTACGCCGGGCCGTTCAAGAGCACGCTCCACGTCAAGGTCACGATCACCCGGGAGGCCTGACGCACGGCATCCCGGGTGCGCGGGCTGCCGTCAGTGCAGCGCGATGGTCTCGACCGCCCGCTCGTGACCGCGCATGAAGGCGAGGGCGTGCCGGCCGAGATCCTCGTTGTCGTCCCAGAGGTTGCGCCACACCCCGAGCGTGTTGCTGAGGTGCGCGTCGACGACCGCGGTCGAGAACGACTCGAACACGATCGGCCCGTCGTACCCGATGCGCGCCAGCGCGCGGAACGTCGCGTCGAAGTCGACCGTGCCGGTGCCGAGGTAGCCCCGGTGGCTCTCGCCGATGTGCACGTAGCGCAGCACGTCGGCCGCATCCAGGAACGGCTCGAACAGCCCGGACTCCTCGATGTTCATGTGGTACGTGTCGAGGTGCAGGCCCACGTTCGCGTGGCCGATCTCGCCGACGTACGCGATGCCCTGGCGGGCCGTGTTGATGATGTTCGTCTCGTAGCGGTTGACGACCTCGAGCGCGAGCGAGACGCCGGCGGATGAGGCGTGGTCGGCCACGCGCCGCAGCACCTCGATGCCGTTCTGTCGCCCTCGCGCCGTGGCGGGAGCGTCGTGCTTGCGCATCGCGCCGTAGATGACGCCGACGAGGTGCTCGCCGCCGAGCTCCGAGATGACGTCGACCGCGCGGGTGAGCAGGCGCTCGCCGGCGGCGACCGCATCCGCATCCTCGCCGCTGATGTCGGTCGCGGCCGAGAGCCCGAGCGATGCGGCGATCGTGGTGCCGTGCTCGTCGAGCGCCGCACGCCCGGCGGTCACGTCGAACGCGAAGGGGTCCATGAGCGGCACCTCGAGCAGGTCGTAGCCCGCCTCCGCGTTCATGCGGACCGCGGTGCGGAAGCCGTCGGCATCGAAGCGCCCCGACCAGACCAGACCGTGCGAACCGAACTGCGACATGAGTCGTTCCTTTCCTCAGAGGTGCCGGGGCGTGTGACGCCGGGGCGTGTGCGTGCGGGCGACGAGCGCCCGCAGATCTTCGAGCGATCCGTCGATGAGGCCGGTGGCGCGGGCCTGCACGAGGAGATTCCCCAGCGCCGTCGCCTCGACGGGCCCGGCGAGCACCGGGAGCCCCGCCCGGTCGGCGGTGCGCTGGCACAGCAGCTCGTTGAGCGAGCCGCCGCCGACGATGTGGATGGTCTCCACCTCCACGCCGCCGATGCGTCCGGCGGTGCGGGCGGCATCCGCGAACGCCTGCGCGAGCGACTCGACGATGCTGCGCGCGAACTCGGCGCGGGTGCGGGGCGCGGCGAGACCGTGCTCGTCGCACCAGGCGGCGATCCGCGCGGGCATGTCGCCGGGCGGAAGGAAGCGCGGGTCGTCGACGTCGAAGACCGGGACCGTGGCGGCGTCCAAGGCCGCGGCGGCGCGGAGCAGCTCGGGCAGGTCGATCGTCTCGCCGTCGCGCTGCCAGTGCCGGGTCGTCTCGCTGAGCACCCAGAGGCCCATCACGTTGTGCAGCAGGCGCACGCGGCCGTCGACGCCGCGCTCGTTGGTGAAGTTGCCGGCGAAGGCGTCGGCGCCGAGCGCCGGCTCGTCGACCTCGACGCCCACGAGCCCCCAGGTGCCGCACGAGATGTACGCCGCGTGCGTGCGGTCCATGGGCACGGCCACGACGGCGGATGCGGTGTCGTGCGACCCCACGGTCGTGACCTGCACACCGGCGGGCGCGCCGATCTCGGCGGCGACCTCGGCGCGGAGCGTCCCGACCGCCGTCCCCGGGTCGACGAGGGGCGGCAGGATGCCCGCAGGTACCCCGATCGCGTTCGTGAGGCGCGCGCTCCACTCCTGCGTCGCGACATCCACGAGCCCCGTGGTGGAGGCGTTCGTGCGCTCCACGACCTCGGCGCCCGACAGCCAGAACGCCATCAGGTCGGGGATCATGAGCAGCCGGTCGGCGGCGCCGAGGAGGGGCCCCTGCACCTCGGCGGCGAGCTGGTAGACGGTGTTGATCGGGATGTCCTGCAGGCCGGCGAGGGCGAAGAGCTGCTCGGGGCGGAAATGCGCGCGCACCGCGGCCATGCCGGCGGTGGTGCGCTCGTCGCGGTAGTGGGTGGGATTGGCCAGCAGGCGTCCCTGGCGCAGCAGCGCGTAGTCCACGCCCCACGAGTCGACCCCGATCGAGCGGATGTCGGGGGCGACGCGGAACGCTTCGGCCAGGCCGTCGAGGGCGCCGCGCCACAGCGACAGCACGTCCCACTGCAGCGTTCCGGCGGCCACGACCGGCCGGTTGAGGAAGCGCCCGGTCGTCGTCATCTCGAGCGTGTCGGGTCCGACCCGCCCCAGCACGACGCGTCCGCTGGTCGCGCCGAGGTCGACCGCCGCGACGCGGCCGCCCGTCATGCCCCGGCCTCCGTCGCCGAGTGCACGACCTGCCGCCGGGCGCACGACATCCGCGCGTGGGTACGCCGTGCGCTCGGCGCGATGCCGTGCACTCGCGGGAGGGGGGAGCGGGGAACGGAGCGCGGGAGGGGAGAGCGGGTCATCGGAGGAAGGCGGCGGCGACGCCGGAGTCGACGGGGATGTGGAGGCCCGTGGTGCGGCCGAGTTCGGGGCCGGTCAGCACGTACACGGCGTCGGCGACGTTCTCGGGCACGACCTCGCGCTTGAGGATCGTGCGGTTGGCGTAGAACTGGCCGAGGTCCTCTTCCTTCACCCCGTAGGTCTTGGCGCGGTCGGCGCCCCATCCGGACGAGAAGATGCCCGAGCCCCGCACGACCCCGTCGGGGTTGATGCCGTTCACGCGCACCCCGTGCTCGCCCAGCTCCACCGCGAGCAGCCGCACCTGGTGGGCCTGGTCGGCCTTCGTCGCCGAGTAGGCGATGTTGTTGGGGCCCGCGAACACCGAGTTCTTCGACGAGATGTAGACGATGTCGCCGCCGAGCTTCTGCGCGATGAGCGCGGTCGCTGCGGCGCGCGAGACGAGGAACGAGCCCTTCGACATCACATCGTGCAGCAGATCCCAGTCCGCTTCCGTCGTCTCGAGCAGGGTCTTGGCCATCGACAGACCGGCGTTGTTGACGACCAGATCCAGGCCGCCGAAGGCGAGGACGGCGGCGTCGACGGCGGCCTGCACCGCCGCCGCATCCGTCACGTTCGCGGCCACCCCGATGGCGACGTCGGTACCGCCGAGCTCGGCGGCCGCGGCCTGGGCCTTCTCGAGATCGAGGTCGGCGATGACGACGCACGCCCCCTCGGCCGCCAGACGCGTCGCAATGGCCTTGCCGATGCCGGATGCGGCGCCGGTGACCAGCGCGATGCGGCCCTGGTGGGTCTTCGGCTTCGGCATGCGCTGCAGCTTGGCCTCTTCGAGCGCCCAGTACTCGATGCGGAACTTCTCGGCATCGTCGATGGGCGTGTAGGTCGAGAGCGCCTCGGCGCCGCGCATCACGTTGATCGCGTTGAGGTAGAACTCGCCCGCGACGCGCGCGGTCTGCTTGTTGGCGCCGTAGCTGAACATGCCGACGCCGGGGACGAGGACGATGAGCGGGTCGGCGCCGCGGATGGCGGGGGAGTCGGCGTCGGCGTGGGCGTCGTAGTACGCCTGGTAGTCGGCGCGGTACTCCTGGTGCAGCTCCTGCAGGCGCGCGATCGCCTCCTCCACCGGGGCATCGGCGGGCAGGTCGAGGATCAGGGGCTTCACCTTGGTGCGCAGGAAGTGGTCGGGGCAGCTGGTTCCCAGCGCCGCGAGCGCGGGCGCCTTCTCGGAGGCCAGGAAATCGAGCACCGCGTCGGCGTCCGTGTAGTGGCCGACCATCACGCGGTCGGTCGAGGCGAGCCCGCGGATGGTGGGGGCCAGCGCCGCGGCGCGCGCGCGGCGCTCGGGCTCGGGCAGCGCCTCGAAGCCCGCGCGCACGCCGCCGAACGGATCGGCAGCGCCGTGCTCCGCGATGTACGCCGCGGCCGTGTCGATGATCCACAGCGAGTTCGCCTGCGCCTCGTCGGACGTGTCGCCCCACGCGGTGATGCCGTGACCGCCGAGGATGCAGCCCACGGCATCCGGATTCGCGCGCTGGATCTCGCGGATGTCGAGGCCCAGCTGGAAGCCGGGACGACGCCACGGCACCCACACGACCTTGTCGCCGAAGATCTGCTGCGTGAGGGCCGGTCCGTCGGCCGAGGTCGCGATGGCGATGCCCGAATCGGGGTGCAGGTGGTCGACGTGCGCCTTCTCGACGAGCGCGTGCATCGACGTGTCGATGGATGGCGCCGCCCCGCCCTTGCCGTGCAGGCAGTAGTCGAAGGCCGCCACCATCTCGTCCTCGCGCTCGAGGCCCGGGTAGACCGCTTCGAGCGCGCGCACCCGGTCGAGCCGCAGCACCGCGAGCCCCGGCTCGGTGAGGGTGCCCAGGTCGCCGCCCGAGCCCTTGACCCAGATCAGCTCGACGTCGCCGCCGGTCACCGGGTCGGTGGCGGTGCCCTTGGCCGAGGTGTTGCCGCCGGCATAGTTCGTGTTCTTCGGATCGGCGCCCAGGGCGTTGCTGCGGGCGAGGAGGTCGACGACGGCGTCGGGCGTGCTCATGCGGTGTCCTTCGGTGAGGTGGATCCGGTCGGGAGGGTGCCGCCCGCGAGGTGCATGACCTCGGCGAGACGGTGGGCGTGTTGGTCGGCGCGACCGCCGATGCCGGCGAAGAACGGGGCCATCTCGGCTTCCCAGCGACCGGCCACGGGGGAGGCGGCGAGGAAGGCCTGCGCCGCGGCGTCGTCGTCGGTCTCGTAGTAGCCGACGAGACCGACGGTGCCGTCGCGCTCGTCGTCGCGATCGAGGAACAGGCTGTAGTTGCGCCGGCCGGCGCGGGCGATCTCGTCGCGCATCTCCGGCCAGACCTCGGCGTGGCGCGCGACGTAGGCATCGACGTGGTCCACGCGGATCCGCAGTCGGAAGCACACGCGGTGCGTGTCGGGGGATGTCGGCATCGTTGTCTCCGGTTCGGGGCACGGCACCGTGCTCCCAGATGCCGAACATACCGAGAGAGCTTTCGTGCGTCAATCACATCGGTTTCGAACGAAACCAATTTGTGATGCGAAAGTCGTTGACTCGGGTTTCGCAATGCAATAGCGTCCCTCAAACGCGACAACCTCATCGGCGAGGCGGTCGGAGATCAGGAGACACGGTGGACATCGACAGCGACGTGCGCATCGACGGCATCCTCGCCGCGCTCGAGCACCGCGGGCAGGTGTCGGTCACCGAGCTCTCCGAGGAATTCGGCGTCTCCGCCGTCACGATCCGCAAAGACCTGGTCGCCCTCGAACGCCGCTCGCTCCTGCAGCGGGTGCGCGGCGGGGCGCGGGCCTCGGCGCCCAAGGAAGAGGGATCGTTCGCCGACCGGCTCGGCCGGGGAGCGGGAGCCAAGAAGGCCATCGCCCGCCACGCCGCGTCGTTCGTGCGCAACGGCGACGTCATCGCCCTCGACTCCTCGACCTCGGCGTACTTCCTCGCTCTCGAGCTGCTCGACCGGCGCGATCTGGTCGTGGTGACGAACTCGCTGCGCAGCGCCACCGTGCTCTCGGAGGAATCGGACGCCACCGTCGTGCTGCTCGGCGGCACCGTGCGCCGTACCTCCGCATCGACCGTGGGCGACATCTCGGGTGTCCTGGTCGGCCGCGGCCGGATCGGGCGCGCCTTCGTCGGCGTCGCCGGTCTCTCGATCGAGCGCGGCCTGCTCGAGCTCTCCGCCGCCGAGGCCGAGAGCAAGCGCGCCATCGTCGAGTCCGCGCGGGAGGTCTTCGCGCTGTTCGACTCGGCCAAGGCCGACGCCTTCGGCCTCCACAGCTTCGCGGGCACCGACCGCGTCACCCGACTGATCACCGACTCCGGGTTCTCCGACACCGATGCCGCGCCCTGGCGCGACGCCGGTGTCTCGGTGGACCTCTGCCCCGCCGGCGCGGCTGCGCGCGGCGAGGACGGCGGCAACGCCACGCGGTGAGAAGACCGCCGGCGCGGGCGCCGGCACCTGTCACGGCGAGGGAGTCGTGGCATCCCTTCAGAGAGGAAGAGACACATGCGCAAGAAGCTCATAGCACTCGGTGCGCTGACGGTGGTGGCGAGCCTCGCCCTGGCCGGCTGCACGTCGCGCGACAGCGGCGACACCGGCGGTGCGGCGACCGGCGGCACCGACGACGGCACGGTCAGCGTGGCGTTCGTGCCCAAGCTGCAGGGCATCCCCTACTTCGAGGCGATGAACACCGGCGGGCAGAAGGCCGCAGAGGAACTCGGTTTCGAATGGCTCTACCAGGGCCCCACCACGGCGGATGCGGCGGCCCAGGCCGACATCGTCCGCTCGTACATCCAGCAGGGCGTGGACGTGCTCATCGTCGCCCCGAACGACCCCGACTCGATGGCTCCGCTGCTGCAGGAGGCCGCGGACGCCGGGATCAAGGTCGCCACGAGCGACACCGACGCACCGAACTCGGTGCGCGAGGTCTTCGTGAACCAGGCATCGGTCGACGGCATCGGCGAGGGTCTGACCGACGCTCTGCTGGAGGCCATGGGCGGCACCGGCAAGTACGCGATCGTCTCGTGCGGTGAGACCGCCGCCAACCTCAATGCGTGGATCGAGGTGCAGAAGTCCTACACGGCCGAGAAGTACCCCGATGCCGAGATCGTCGACATCGTCTACGCCGGTGAGGACCAGGCCGCCGCCACCGCGATGGCCACCGACCTGATGAACGCCCACCCCGACCTCACCGGTCTCGTCGGCGAGTGCACCTCGTCGGCCCCGGGTGTGGCCCAGGCCGTCCGCGACGCGGGCAAGATCGGCCAGGTCTTCACGGTCGGTCTCGGCACGCCCCAGTCGATGAAGGACTACCTCGACGACGGCTCCAGCTCCGCCTCCATCCTGTGGAACGTCGAGGACCTCGGCTACCTCACCGGCTGGGCGGGTCTGCAGCTGGCCGAGGGCACCGCGTTCGGCGACACCAACGACGTGAGCTCGTCGCTGCCGGCCGTGGAGTACTTCTCCGACGAGCAGCAGCTGCTGCTCGGACCGGCGCTGCGCATCACGACCGCGAACGTCGACGAATTCGACTACTGATCCGTCATCGTGCGGGGGCCGGACACCCGGCCCCCGCACCCCGGCAACGAACGGAACTCTCGTGCCCGAGGACCCCACCGCGACAGCGGCCACGCCGCGCATCGCCCTCACCGACATCAGCAAGAACTACGGCGGCGTCCGCGCGATCCGCCATGCCGACCTCAGCGTCCTGCCCGGCGAGGTGCACGCGCTGGTCGGCGAGAACGGCGCCGGGAAGTCGACGCTGATCAAGATCATCGCCGGCGCGGAGCGCGCCGACACCGGAGCCGTCGAGTTCGACGGGCGCGGTGTGAGCATCTCCTCGACGGGCGACGCGATCGCCCTCGGCGTGCAGACCGTCTACCAGGAGCCGCAGCTCTTCCCCGAGCTCTCGGTCGCCGAGAACGTCTTCGTCGGTCGGGAGCTCACCAAGGGCGGGCGTATCGACTGGTCGGCGCAGGCCGAGCAGATGCATGCCCTGCTGGCGACCGTCGGTCTTCCCGACCGCATCTCCACGGTCCCGGTCGGTCAGCTCTCGATCGCCGAGCAGCAGCAGGTCTCGATCGCCAAGGCCCTCGCCGCCGAGGCCTCCGTGCTGATCCTCGACGAGCCGTCCGCGATCCTCACGGACAGCGAGATCGAGGTGCTGTTCACCGTCATCCGCCGCCTCACCGCATCCGGGGTGTCGGTCATCTACATCTCCCACCGCCTCGACGAGCTGTTCCGGATCTCCGACCGGGTCACCGTCATGCGCGACGGCCGCACCGTCACCACGCGCTCGATCGACGACCTCTCGGTGCGTCAGATCGCCGAGCTCATGGTGGGCGGTCTCGTCGCGGAGTCCCGCCGCGAGGCATCCGCCACCCGGGGCGACACCGTGCTGCGGCTGTCGGGCCTGGGCAGCGGCGACCGCTTCTCGGGCATCGACCTCGAGGTCGCCGCGGGCGAGATCGTCGGCGTGTACGGCCTCATCGGCTCGGGCGCGGGCGACATCGCCGCGGCCGTCTACGGCATGGAGCCGGTCACCGAGGGCTCGCTCTGGTACGCCGGATCCGACCGCCGGTTCGCCGGCCCCCGCCAGGCCAAGCGCGTGGGCATCTCGATGCTCCCCGCCAACCGCTCGGCGCAGGGATCCTTCTCCTTCCAGCCCATCGCCTTCAACGTCACCGTCGGTGCGCTGCAGGTGCTGAGCGCCGTGCGCGGATGGGTGTCCGGGCGCAAAGAGCTCGCGATCGCCGACGACATGATCTCGCGGCTGTCGATCAAGACCCCGAGCGCGCGTCAGCCCATCTCCGCGATGAGCGGCGGCAACGCGCAGAAGGTCATCCTGGCCCGCCAGCTCGTGCAGCCGCCGCGGCTGCTGCTGCTCGCCGAACCCACGCAGGGCGTCGACGTCGGGGCCAAGGAGGAGATCCACCGGATCGTCTCGGGCCTGGCCGACGACGGCGCCGCCGTGCTCGTCACGACCAGCGACCTCGGCGAGGTGCTGCGCATCTCCGACCGCATCCTCGTGATGCGGGAGGGGCGGATCGCCGCCGAGTTCGGCCCCGACGCGACGCAGGTGCAGATCCTCGCGGCCGCCGCGGGCGACGCCCAGACACAGGAAGCGGCGGGCATCGCCCCCACCGAGACCTCCGAGAACGGAAGTGCATCGTGAGCACCGACCTCGCCCCGCCCGCCTCGGGCCCCGTCGTGCAGGCGACGGCGCGCCGCATCCTGCCCCCGGCCGTCACCGGCCAGGAGTGGGTGCTCGTGGGCGTCATCGCCCTGCTGTGGGTGCTGCTGGGCTTTGCCACCCCGGCCTTCCTCACCCCCGGCTCCATCCAGCCGCTGCTCGTCGCGGTGGCGCCGATCGCCCTCGTGGGCGTCGGCATGACCTTCATCATCCTCACCGCGGGCATCGACGTCTCGGTGGGCGGGGCGATCATGGTCTGCGCCGTGATCACGGCCAAAGTCATGGTCGGCGCCGATGTGCCCCTCATCGTCGCCGTCGTCATCGCGATGGTCACCGGAACGCTGCTGGGCCTTCTCAACGGCTTCCTCATCGCCTACGGCCGGGTGCACGCGATCATCATCACGTTCGGTACGGCCAACCTGTTCCAGTTCCTCGGGCTGCGCATCTTCGGATCGTCGACCGTCAACGGCATCCCCGCGACGCTCGAGGCGTTCGGGCGCGGCGAGGCGGGACGCACCTTCGGGATCCCGCACAGCTTCGCGATCACCGTCGTGGTCGTCGTGATCGCCTGGTGGTACCTGCGCTACACCCGCGGCGGCCGACACCTCTACGCCATCGGCGGCAACGAGAACGCGGCGCGGCTCGCCGGCGTCCGCGTGCGGCCCCGGGTGCTCAGCTCCTACGCCATCACCGGAGCCCTCGTCGGACTCGCCTCCTGCTTCATCATCGCGGCGGGCACCTCCTCGCTCGACCAGTCGGTGGGGGCGGGTCGCGAGCTCGCGGTCATCGCCGCCGTGGTCATCGGCGGCACGTCGATCCTCGGCGGTCGCGGATCGGTGGTCGGCACCCTGTTCGGCGCCATCCTCGTGCAGACCGTGCTCAGCGGCGTCACCCAGCTCGGCTGGCCCTCGCAACTCGGCTTCCTGTTCGTCGGGCTGTTCATCATCATCGCGGTCGGCACTGACCTGCTGCGCCAGAAGGCGAGGAAGAAGAAGTGACCACTCCCACCTCGACGCCCCCCAGCGACGCGACCACGGCGACCCACGTCGTCGAACGTCCGCGCTCGTGGGGAAGCCGCGCCCTGCAAGCCCTCCTGACCCAGCGCATCGTGCTGCTGGCGGTGCTGATCGTGCTGCTGCTGGGCATCATGACGGCATTGGACGCCGCCGGCCAGCTCGCCGGCGCCTACAACGCCGACTACCTCGCGGCCGCCCTCATCAGCGCGGTGCCCCTGGCGCTGCTCGGCCTCGCCCAGCTCATCGTCATCGCGTCGGGACGCGGCGGCATCGACCTGTCGGTCGGGTCGATCGTCTCGCTCACCGGCATCGTCTTCGGTTACCTGTACGGCATCGCCGAGCTTCCGCTCGTCGTCGCGATCGTGCTCACGATCCTCGCGGGAGCCCTCGCCGGAGCGGTGAACGGCATCCTCGTGTCGTACATCGGGTTCCCCGCGCTCATCGCGACGCTGGCGACGTTCTACATGTACCGCTCGCTCGCGCTGGTCGTGTCGGGGCAGAAGCCGATCAACTCGCCCGCCATCCAGAGCTTCTACGACGCCGCGCGGGCGGTCGAGCTGCCGGTGATCGGTGGCGCGCTGCCCCTCGTGCCGCTCGGGGTCTTCACGTTCCTCCTGCCGGCCGTCGTGATCGTGTGGATCGCGCTCAACAAGACGACCTGGGGCCGTCGGGTCTACGCGATCGGCACGAACGACGTGGCCGCGGTGTGGGCCGGCATCGGCAACAAGTCGACGCGGGCGAGCGCCTACGTGCTCTCGGGCGCCATCTCGAGCATCGTCGCGATCTACACCGTCGCGCAGTTCGCCTCGGCGCGGCCGGATGCGGGAACGAGCGGCAACGGCATGGCGCTGCCCGCCATCACGATCGCGGTCCTCGGCGGCGTCGCCATCACCGGCGGCATCGGTCGCGTGGCCGGTGTCGTGCTGGCGACGTTGCTGATCGTGTGGCTCAACGCCGGCATCCTGCTGCTCGTGCCCGGCAACGAGGGCACGCAGATGCAGCTGTTCGCGCTCGGTGCGGTGCTCGTGTTCGCGGCGCTGCTCAACGGCCTCACCAAACGCCGTTACGGAGGGATCTGACCATGACCGCCCGCTTCGCCCCCGACCTCGTCGGCGACGAGCTCGTCGCTCTCACCCGCCGCCTCGGCGAGCCCGAGCGGGATCTCGTCATCCTCGCCGAAGGCAACACGAGCGAACTCGTCGCCGACGACACGATCGTGGTCAAGACCTCGGGCGCCTCGATGCGCGACGCCACGCACGACGACTTCGTCGCCGTCGAGGTCTCGCCGTTGATCGCGCTGCTGCGCTCGGCCGACACCACGCAGGAGCAGGTGACCGCGGCGCTGGATGCGGGTGAGCGCGGCGGGGTGCGCGTGCGCGCCTCGATCGAGACGCTCATCCACGTCGCCGTGCGCGCCTTCGACCCCGCCCGGTACGTGGCGCACACGCATCCGACCGCCGTGGTGTCGCTGCTGGCCAGCGTGATCGCCGCGGAGTCGTTCGCGGCTCCGGTCTACTCGGACGAGCTGATGGTGCTCGGCCGGCCGCTGTTCGTGCCCTACGCGCAGCCCGGCATCGATCTCGGTCGCGCGTTCCTGGAGCGCCTCGGCGCGCACGTCGACGCGCACGGCGAGGTGCCCTCGCTCATCCTCCTCGGCAACCACGGGATCGTGGCGACGTCGCACTCGGCCTCCGGCGCCGAGGCGGTGTCGCTCATGGCGGTGAAGTCGGCCCGGGTGCGCCTCGGCGCCCTCCAGGCCGGCGGCATCGCGGGACTCGACGAGGCGGCGACCGCGCACTACTTCGACCGCGCCGACTTCCGTGAGCGCCGCCAGACGCTCTCGGGCACCGGGCGGTGACGTGGGCCTCGAGCGGCTGAGGCGCCCGAAAGCCGTCTTCATCGACGTCGGCGGACCCCTGTACACCGACGAGAACTTCCTGGTGGCGGCGATCACCGCCCTCGACGAGCTGCGTGCCGAGGGCGGTGACGGGCCCGTCGACCGCGCGGCGGCGCGCGCGCTCTACGACGCGTTCCGCAACGGCCGGGAGCCGTCGCTGCGCGGCGCGCTCGCCGAGAGGTTCCTCGGGTCCGCCGCCCGGCGCGGCGAGCTGCACGAGCGCACGCGCGCCCACTGGCAGCATCCGGCGGGAACCCTCTACCCGGATGCGCTGCCGTTCCTCGCAGCGGTCTCGCGGCACGCGACGATCGGGGTGCTGGCCAACCAGGAGGCGGGCGTGATCGACGCCCTCCGGCGCGACGGGGCCGGTGACCTCGTCTCGGTCTGGGGCGTCTCGGCCGTCGTCGGCCACGAGAAGCCATCGCCCGAGCTGTTCGCCTGGTGCCTGGATCAGGCCGGGGCCCGCGCCGACGAGGCCGTGCACATCGGCAACCGCTTCGACAACGATGTGGCTCCGGCGCATGCGCTCGGGTTCGGCACCGTATGGGTGCTGCGCGGCGAAGCGCCCGATGAGGCACCGCCGGCGCAGGCGGCGGTGGCGGATCTCGTCGTGCCCGATCTCGCGGGGCTGGCCGACGTGCTGTTCCCCGCGGAGTGACGCCGTGATCGCGGTCGGCATAGACCTCGCGACCGCCGGGGCCCGGGTGCACGCGATCGACGTCGACACCGGGGCGCCGCTCGCCGAGGTACGCGCGGCGCTCCCCGCCCCGGCCGAGCGCGCGGGCGTCCGCGTGCAGGATCCGCGCTACGCCGAGGTCGTCTCGGGGCTGCTCGATGAGCTGGCGGCCCGGCTCGGGGTGGATGCCGCGCGCGTCGCGGCGCTCGCCGCCACCGGCACCTCGGGCACCGTCGTCCCGGTGGACGCGGCGGGACGCGCGGTCGGCGACGCGGTCATGTACGACGACCGGTCGACGGCGGACGCCGAGCGCGCCCTCGCGGCGGGGCGAGCGCGCCCGGTGGGGATGCTGGCGCGGATCGCCGCGGTGCTGCGGCGGACGCCGGGGGCGGCGCCCGCATCCACCGTCGACGCGGTGCTCGCCGCGCTCGCCGGGCACGCCGTGCCGATGGACACCTCGCACGCCCTGAAAGCCGGGATCGACCCGGCGGTGCGCGCGTGGGACCTCGACGCCGTCGAGGCGGCGGGGATCGATCCCGCGCTCCTTCCCGCTCTCGTCGCCCCGCAGACGCTCGTCGGCACGGTCGCGTCCGGCCCCTTCGCGGGAGCCGCGCTCGTGGCGGGCATGACGGACGGCTGCACGTCGCAGCTCGCGACGGGCGCCGCCGGTGTGGGCGACACGGTGGGCGTGCTCGGCACGACCCTCGTGCTCAAGGCCGGTGCCGACCGGGAGGTCTCGGACGCGACGCGCGGCGTCTACTCGCACCTCTCGCCCGCCGGGGTGTGGCTCCCCGGCGGGGCGTCGAACGTGGGGGCGGCGGCGCTGGCCGCATGGCTTCCCGGGGTGGATCCCGCCGACCCGGCGCTCATCGCGCGCGCCGAGGCCGCAGGCCCCGCATCTGTCGCCGTGTATCCGCTGCCGGGCACGGGGGAGCGCTTCCCCCGCGCGGATCCCGACGCGCGCTTCGCGGTGATCGGCGGTCTCTGGGACGCCCTCGACGAGGCGGAGGCCTACCGCGCGCTGCTCGAGGGCGTGGCGCTCGTCGAGCGGTGGGGGCTCGACGAGCTGGCCGCGGCCGGCGTGCCCTCGCGGCGTCATGTGCTGAGCGGCGGGGCGTCGGTCAACCCGCTCTGGGCCACGATCCGGGCGAGCGCCCTCGGGCGTCCGGTGCAGGTCGCCCGCACCCGGGACTCGGGTCTGGGGGCCGCCGCCCTCGCCGCTGCGCACCTGACCGGCGAGACGGTGACCGCGGTGACCGCCCGCACGGCACGCCTCGGCCCGGTGATCGATCCCGATCCGCGATGGACCGCCGCGCTCGCCGACCGCTACGCCGCTCTCCGCGCCGCCCTCGGGTGAGCGGTCGCGCCGGTCAGCCGCGGGTGCGGCGGCTGCGTGCGGATGCGGCGACGCGGGCACGCACGCGCGTGCGACGGCGCGCGGCCGCATCCGGGATCGGGACGGGCGAGGTGACCGCGGCGACCTCGTCGCTGAACTCCTCGGGCGTGATCACCGGCAGGGGGCGGGTCTCGTCGACCGTCAGCGCGAATCGCCGGTCGGCGATCCGGTGCACCCGTCCCGAGGCGAGGAGCCAGGTCACGCCGATCGCGCAGGCCAGGATGCCCGCCGCCGCGCCGACCCCGATCGCCGCCCGCGGGCCCCATGCATCCGCCACCCATCCGACGATCGGGGCGCCGATGGGGGTCGCTCCCATGATGACCGCCATGTACAGCGCCAGCACGCGGCCGCGCAGGGTGGGATCGGTCGTCGTCTGCACGTACCCGTTGGCGGTGGTCAGCATCGTCACGGTGCAGAAGCCGACGAACACGAGCGCCGCGGCGTAGAGCGGATACGTCGGCATGAGCGCCGAGATCAGCGAGAACACGCCGAATCCGCCCGCGGCGATCATGACGACCCGCATCCGTGCCCGGTCGCGCCGGGCGGCGAGCAGTGCCCCGGCCAGCGAACCGATCGCGAGGATCGAGCTGAGCAGGCCGTAGCCGTCGGCGCCCTGGCCGAACTCGATGGCCATGGTCGACGCGAAGATCGGGAAGTTCATGCCGAACGCGCCGAGCAGGAAGACCATCGTGAAGATCACGAGCAGATCGGGTCGACGCGCCACATAGCGGAACCCCTCGCTCAGCCGCGCGGCACCCGTGGCGCGCACGCGCGGGACCAGCTCGCGCACGCGGATGCAGGCGAGGGCGACGAGCATGGCGAGGAAGGTTCCCGCGTTGATGAGGAACACCCATCCGGTGCCGACCAGCACGATGAGGATGCCGCCGAGCGCGGGACCGATCATGCGGGCGGCGTTGAACGAGGCGGAGTTGAGCGCGACGGCGTTGGCTGCGTTCTCGCGAGCCACCACATCCGTCACGAACGCCTGCCGCGCGGGTGCGTCGAAGGCGTTGGCGACGCCGAAGGCGAGGGCGAAAGCGAACATCATGGGCAGCGTCATGAGGCCCGCGAGCAGCAGCAGACCGATCGCGACGGCCAGCGCCATGAGCGCCGTCTGCGTGATCATCAGGAGCTTGCGGCGGTCGAAGCGGTCGGCGACCCAGCCGGTCGCGCCCACGAGCAGCAGCGGAGGACCGAACTGCAGCGCCATGGTGATGCCCATCGCCGTGGCGTCGTTGTCGGTGAGCTGGGTGAGCACGACCCAGTCCTGGGCGGTCGCCTGCATCCATCCGCCGATGTTCGACACCAGCGCGCCGGCGAACCAGACCCGGTAGTTGAAGAGGCGCAGTGAGCGGAACATCGCGCTCATCGGGTGGCGATCTCCCGCATGAGGGCGGCCGCGGCGGCGAGGGTTCCCCGGTCGTCGGTGCCCAGCGCACCCAGCACCTGTTCCAGCCACGCGTCGCGTCGGCGCACGGTCTCGACGACGACGGCACGGCCGGCATCCGTCACGGCGATGTTCACCTTGCGGCGGTCGGCGTCGTCGGTCGTGCGGGTGAGGTAGCCCGACTCCTCGAGACCGTTGACGGTGCGGTTCATCGAGGGCGCGCTGACGCGATCGCGCGCGGCCAGCTCGCCGAGCGTGTGCGGGCCATGGATCTTGAGGGTGGCGAGCACGGCGAACTGCGCGTCGCTCATGGTGTCGACGGCGCGTTCGGCCCGCAGGCGCCGCGCCAGCTGGAACGTCGCCATGCGTACATCGGATGCGGCCGCGGACAGGGGGGAGGTGTCCGGATCATTCATACGATCCTTAGCCTAGCTCATTAGCTGGGCTAAGGATCCGTTGTGGTCGGGCTGGGGTGCTGGCGCGTGGGCGACCTGCCGCCGAGTGCACGACCTGCCGCCGAGTGCACGGCCTCCGTACGTGTGCAAGCGGTGCACTCGGCGCGATGTCGTGCAC
>NZ_JBFBHG010000023.1:0-51806 GCF_040685095.1 Microbacterium sp. NPDC089189 | reverse complement strand
AGCTGCTGGCTCCTCATCCCGAGCGAGGTGACGATCGTCCCGCTGTTCCAGATGTTCAACTCGCTGGGACTCGTGAACACGCACTGGCCGATCCTGCTGGTCACCACCTTCGGGGCGCCGAGCGTGCTCGCGACGTTCATCATGCGGCAGTTCTTCCTCACGCTCCCGGTCGAGCTCGAGGAGGCCGCCCGGCTCGACGGTCTCGGCCGATGGGCGATCTGGTGGCGGATCGCGGTGCCGCTCTCGCGGACGGCGCTCGCCGCGGTCGCGATCTTCACGTTCCTGCACGTGTGGAACCTGTACCTCGAGCCGACGGTCTATCTGCTCTCGCCCGAGCTCTTCACGCTGCCGCAAGCGCTCACCCGCTACACCGACGCCTACGGCGGAGAGATGTGGAACGTGCAGATGGCGGCGTCCACGATGACGGCGTTGCCGGTGCTGATCGTCTTCGTGTTCGCGCAGAAGCAGTTCGTCGAGGGCCTGGCGCAGACCGGCCTCAAGGGCTGACCGGAGGGGTCACTCCCGCGAGAACGCCGACGCCCGTGCGACCTGCTCGGGCGTCGGCGTCACGCCCGTGTAGCGGCTGAACTGCCGGGCAGCCTGCAGGGCGATGACCTCGGCGCCCGTGATGACGGGGATGTCGCGGGCGCGCGCGGCGACGATGAGGGGCGTCTCGGCGGGGAAGGCGACGACGTCGAAGACCGTGCGCGCGGCGTCGATGTGCGAGGCGGGGAAGGCGAGGGCGTCGGCATCCGGTCCGTTCATCCCGAGCGGCGTCACGTTGACCAGCACGGCGTCGCCCGGCGCGGGCGCCTCGGTCACCGCGCGGTAGCCGTAGCGCTCTGCGAGGCTCCGGCCCGCCGCCTCGTTGCGCGCGAGCACCGTCACGTCGGCGAAACCGGCACCGTGGAACGCGGCGACGACGGCCTTGGCCATGCCGCCCGAGCCGCGCACGAGCACGGGCAGACCCGGGTCCACGGCGTGGACGGACAGAAGCTCCGCGACGGCCTCGTAGTCGGTGTTGGACGCGATCAGACGCCCGCCGTCGTTGACGATCGTGTTCACCGAGTCGATCGCGGCCCCCGAGGGCTCGATCTCATCGACCAGCGGGATGACCGCCTCCTTGAACGGCATCGACACCGAGCACCCGCGGATGCCGAGGGCCCGCACCCCCGCGATCGCACCGTCGATGTCGGTCGTCGTGAACGCCTTGTAGACGAAGTTCAGCCCCAGCTCGTCGTAGAGGTAGTTGTGGAAGCGCGTCCCGATGTTCGACGGCCGCGCCGCGAGCGAGATGCACAGGGTCATGTCCTTGTTGAGAATCGGCACGCTCCCATTCTCTTCCCGCCGCGGCCGAGCCGCCGTGTCAACCCGGTGCGCGGCGGGGTCGGGTGCGCGCAGGCTGGAGCACCACCCCATCCCCCAGGAGGACCCATGAGCGAGAACACCCCGCACACCCGCGACAGCGACGACGCCCACGCCGACGGCGCACCGCCCACCGAGTCGATCACGGACGAGGTCAAGGCCTCGGCCGCCGTCGCCGCCGGTCAGCTGCGCCCGGACGGCGGGGCGGCGCCGGAGCAGCCGGACGACTCCGCCGCGGAGGCGGCCGCGGCCACCGACGACGTCGCGGCGTCGGACGACGGCTCGGAAGACATCGACGACCTGCAGGACGACGCCATCGCCGAGGGCACGTCCTGACCCTCCGCGACGGCGACGAGCCGGACCGGTGCGGGACGACGACGTAGACTGGGGCCATCCTTCCCGCCGCCACGCCCCCTTCGACGAGCCCCGCCATGCCCGAAAGCACCCGCGAGCGCACCTTCACGGTGCGCCACCTGCAATTGGCGCGCGCGCTGTTCGCGATCATCGCCGCCGTGATGATCACGTTCTCGCCGGACCACTCGGCGTCGGTGGGCCTCGCGGCGTTCAGCGGATTCGTCACCGCCACGGCCCTGGTGTTCTTCTTGTCGGCGTGGCTCGTGTTCGGGCGGGGGCAGCGTGCGCTGCCGATCCTGCTCGGACTGCTCGCCGTCGCCGCCGGCGCGGCGGCCAGCGTCCCCGCGTGGCGCACGCCCGCCGGGTTCTTCTCGGTCGTCATCGTCTGGGCCCTGGTCAGCGGGCTGGTCGAGGGCATCGCGGGACTGCGCGCGCTGCGCGGCAGCGAACGCGGATCCGCCGAGCGCTCCGAAGCGCGTGACGCGCTGACCGTCGGCGCCGTCGGCGTCGTGCTGGCGCTCGGGCTCGTGCTCCCGACCGGATTCGCCCCGCTCGAGTACTACATCGAGGACGCCGGTCGGACGTTCACCCTCACCGGCATCACGATCGGCGTCGGGCTCTTCGGCGCCTACGCCGCCATCGTGGGTGTCTACCTCGCGATCGCCGGTTTCTCGCCGCGGCGCGAAACCCTCGCTCCCGGGAAGGATGCCGCGTGACCGACAAGCCGACCCGTCGCGACCTCATGAAGCCGGTGCAGTTGCTGGGCCTCGCGTTCGTCGCCGCGCTGTTCGCCGGCGTCGTGACGCTGATCTCGATGGGGTTCTTCCAGAACCGTTCGCCCGGTCAGTCGGGCCACGCGCTGGTCGTCGGCTCGATCGTCGCGGGCATCACGTTCATTGCGACGCTCGTGATCATCGCGCTGCTGGTCCTCGCCGTCGATCCGTCCGACGTCACGAAGACCCTCGATCGCCCCGTCCTCCTGCCCAAGGACGACGCGGACGGCCAGGCACCGAGCGCGTCCGACGCATCCGATGCGTCCGCGGAGGGCGACGACCGCCCGACGCCGCCGTCCCCCACCCCCTGACGACCGGCCGGCGCACGCCGCCGTCCGCCCTCCGCAGCGCGGACGGGTCGGTGAGCTGCGAGCCTCCCGCGTTTCTCGGAGAAACGCACGGATCTCGGAGGATGCGGGGCCGATCCTCCGAGAAACGCGCCGAACTCCGAGAAACGCGTCGGAAGGAGCCCGGGGGGTCAGCCCCCGGTGACGAGGCGTTCGGCGTAGCCGGTGTAGCTCGACGGGGTCAGCGCCAGCAGACGCTCCTTGGCCGCGTCGCCGATATCGAGCCCGCGCACGAACTCGGCGAGCTCGGGCGCACCCACCCGGCGACCGCGGGTCAGCTCCTTGAGCAGCGCGTAGGGATCGGTGATCTGCGAACGACCCGCCACGACCTCGGCGCGCACGACCGTCTGGATCGCCTCGGCGAGGACCTCCCAGTTGGTGTCGAGGTCGGCCAGCAGGACGTCCCGCGACAGCGAGATCTCGCCGAGCCCCCGCAGCAGGTTGTCGAGCGCCAGCAGCGAGTGGCCGAACGCCACCCCGATGTTGCGCTGCGTGGTCGAGTCCGTTAGGTCGCGCTGCAGGCGCGAGGTGACCAGCGTCGACGCGAGGGTCTGGAACAGCCCGCCGGCGATCTCGAGGTTCGCCTCGGCGTTCTCGAAGCGGATGGGGTTGATCTTGTGGGGCATGGTCGAGGACCCGGTGGCGCCGGCGACGGGGATCTGGGCGAAGTAGCCGAGCGAGATGTACGTCCAGATGTCGGTCGCCAGGTTGTGCAGGATGCCGCCGGCGTGACGGGCGCGGTCGTAGAGCTCGACCTGCCAGTCGTGCGACTCGATCTGCGTGGTCAGCTCGTTGAACCCCAGGCCCAGGCCCGTGACGAACGCACGGGAGATCTCGACCCAGTCGGCATCCGGATCGGCCGAGAGATGGGCCGACCAGGTGCCCGTGGCGCCCGAGAACTTCGCGAGGTACTCCGCGTCGTCGAGCTGGCGCAGCACGCGCTCCAGACGCCAGGCGAAGACCGCGATCTCCTTGCCCATCGTGGTGGGCGTCGCCGGCTGGCCGTGCGTGCGCGCGAGCATCGCCGCATCCTTCGCCTCGATCGAGAGAGCCCGCAGCCGTTCGACGACCTGACGCGCCTTCGGCAGCCATACCTCGGTGACGGCGCGCTTGACGGTGAGGGCGTACGCGGCGGAGTTGATGTCCTCGCTCGTGCACGCGAAGTGCGTGAGCTCGGCGATGCGGCTGAGGCCCAGGGCGTCGAGCCGGTCGCGCACGAGGTACTCGACGGCCTTGACGTCGTGGCGGGTGACCGCCTCGCGCGCGGCGAGCCAGTCGATCTCCTCCTGGCCGAAGTCGCGGTACAGCGCGCGCAGGCTCTGCTTCTCGGTCTCGCTCAGCGCCTGCGTGTCGAAGAGGCCTCGGTCGGTGAGGGCGATGAGCCACTCGACCTCGACCTCGACGCGGGCGCGGTTGAGGCCCGCCTCGGAGAGGAACGCGCCGAGGGGCGAGACGGCGGCCTGGTAACGACCATCGAGGGGGCTGAGCGGCTGAGCGGGGAAGGTCGACACGGTTCTCCGTCGAGAGCGGTCCGCCTCGCGGGTCATCCCGCGGAGCGGATGGCGGGTTCGAGTTGCCGGAAGAGCGCCCGGCACGCGCTCTCGATCATACCGAGCACCTCGTCGAAGGCCTCGGTGCCGGCGTAGTAGGGGTCGGGGACGTCGACCCCGCCGTCCTCCGGCGCATCGAACGAGCCGAGCAGGAGCACCTTGTCGGAATCGGCGTCGGAGCGCGCCCACGCGCCGAGGTTGCGCTCGTGCGAGCGGTCGAGCGCGATCACCAGGTCGTTGCGGTCGAAGTCGGTGTCGCTGAACTGGCGGGCGCGATGCCGGGTGCCGTCGTACCCGCGGCGGCGGAGCGCCTCGATCGTGCGCGGATCGGCCGGTTCGCCCACGTGCCAGTCCCCGGTGCCGGCGCTCGTCGACACGATGCGGTCGCCGAGCCCCACCGACTCGGCGAACCAGCGGAACACGACCTCGGCCATCGGCGAACGGCAGATGTTCCCGGTGCAGACGAAGACCACCCGGAACGGTGCGGACGCGGTCATGGCTTCATTCTGGTGCCGGTCGACCTCTCCTGCACAGCCGGATGCTCGCGCGGCCTCATCCACGGTGGGCGCGGAGGCGCGGACGGGCGGGCGCGGGGCTCGGAGGATGGGGCGCATGCTGCAGTTCGAGCCCTATGACCGCGCCCACGCCGTCGCCGACCTCGCGGCGGCCGCCGACGACGTGCAGACCGCCCGACGACTGCTGGAGGAGGTGGAGCGCGGAGCCGACGACGCACTCGCCGAGACGGCGTGGTCGTCGCCCGCGATGCACGCGTTCCGGGTGCAGAGCGCCCACTGGTGCGCCGACGTCGTCGAGCGGTGCGCCGCGCTCGATGCGCTGACGGATCGGATCGAGCGAGCGCGCACCGAGCTCATCTCCCGCCCCGGAACCACCGGCGGGCCGACATGAGCGACGGGCTCTCGCTCTCGTCCGGCGGCGCGATCGCCGTCGACACCGTCTCGCTCGACGCGGCCGCGGTGGCGTTCGCGCACCTCGCCCGGCGGCTGACCCGCGCGGCGGTCGCGCTGGACGCTGCGGCCACCCGCATCCGCCCCCTCGGGTACCCGATGTGGCAGCTCGACGCGGATGTCGACGCGCGCGCGGTGAGCGATCTCGCCGACCGGGCGCGCGCGCTCTGCGCCGACCTGTCGACGGCGTCCGCCACCTACGAGCTCGTCGAACTGCGGGCGACGGCGGCGCTCGCCGAGGCGGGCGGGGACGAGGTCGCGGCGGCGCGGGCGGAACGCCGCATCCTGGCGCTGGAGCGGGCGTACCCGGATGCCGTGGCCGCCGCCGATGCCGCGCGCGAGGGCCTTGCCCGCGGCGCGAACGAGGTGCTGCGCCAGATGTGGGCGGCCACCGCGCTGGTCGGCGCGGGCGTCGCCGGGGTGCCGTTGCTGCTCGGCATCGTGCTGCAGGCGCTGCGCGAGGGCGGCGCCGGCCGCATCCCGTACGGCAGTCGTCCCACGGGGGCGGGCACCCCGGGGGTGCTGACGCCCGTCGCCACCACGGGGATGCCCACGGGCGCACCGCCCGGGAGCCTCGCCGATGCCGCGGCACGGATCCCGCAGTCGGGCGATGCCCGGGTGCGTATCGAGTGGTACGTCACGGCGGGCGGACAGCGTGTCGCCGCGGTGTACATCTCGGGCACACGCTCGATCACGGGCGACGATCCGTGGAACATGCCGTCCAACGCCGACGCCTACACCGGCACCGAGTCCGACGCGCTCGCCACCGTCAAGGCCGCGCTCGCCGCGGCGGGGGTGGCCCCCGGCGACGCGGTGCAGCTCTACGGCCACTCGCAGGGCGGCATGCTGGCGGGGCAGCTGGCCGCCAGCGGCGACTACGACGTGCAGGTGCTCGGCACGTTCGGCTCTCCCACCTCGGCCGATCCCGGGCCGGGCGCGCTGAGCGTCGAGGTGCGGCACCTCGACGACCCGGTGGCCGCGCTCGCGGGCGGCGGGCACACGGCGCAGGTGGGTGCCGCCGACAGCCTCGTCGCGGAGCGGCTGATCGACCCGTTGCCGTCCGCGAGCGATCTGTCGCTCGGCGCGCATCACCTCTCCGAGTACGCCGAGACCGCCGAGCGCATGGACGCCTCGGGCGATCCCCGGATGGGGGCGGTGAGGACGAGACTCGGTCAGCTGGCCGATGCCCAGCTGGTCTCGGTGGTCGAGTACGGCGCGCGCCTCCCGGCGTCGACGCCCGCGACCACCGGGGTCAGTCGCGCCGCTTCGGGCGCAGGATGACGCCGAAGATCCAGTTGATGAGCGTGATGATCAGCGCGGCGACCACACCCCACCAGAAGTCCTCGACGCGCAGGCCCCACGCCCAGAACTCGGTGATCCAGCTGGTGAGCCACAGCAGGAACCCGTTCACGATGAGAGAGAAGAGGCCCAGCGTGAGGATGTAGATGGGGAAGGTCAGCACCTTCACGACCGTGCCGACGATCGTGTTGACCAGGGCGAAGATCGCGGCGATCACGAGCAGCGAGATGACCAGCTGCAGGGTCTCGCCGGGCGGGAAGGCGATCACGCTCACCGACAGAGCCGGGATGAGCGTCACGACCCAGATGGCGAAGGCGTTCACGACGACGCGGATGAGGAATCCCATGCGTGAAGTGTGGCACGGGGCCGCGCGATCCGCGCCTCCTAGACTCGCTGTGTGACCGACTCCATTCCCGTCCGTGTCCGCGCCGAGATCGCCGCCCTCCCCGCCTACCGGCAGGGCAAGCAGGCCGCGGGCGACGCGTTCAAGCTGTCGAGCAACGAGAATCCCTTCGACCCGCTGCCGCACGTTGTCGAGGCGCTGCGGCGAGCGGACGCGCTCAACCGCTACCCCGACGCAACCGCCGGCCGGCTGCGCGAGCGCCTGGCGGAGCGCTTCGGCGTCACCGCCGACGATGTGCACGTGGGGGCAGGCAGCGTCTCGGTCATCGCGCAGCTGTTGCTGGCCGTGGCGGGACCGGGCGACCGTGTCGTCTACGCCTGGCGCTCGTTCGAGGCCTACCCGAGCCTCGTGGTGGTCGCCGGCGCCGAGCCCGTCGAGGTGCCGCTGACCGCCGACGGTCGCCACGACCTCCCCGCGATGGCGGCGGCCATCGATGACCGCACCCGCGCGGTCATCGTCTGCAGCCCCAACAACCCCACCGGCACGGTCGTCACCCAGGAGGAGTTCGACGCGTTCCTCGCCGCCGTTCCCCGCGACGTCCTCGTCATCCTCGACGAGGCGTACGCCGAGTTCGTCACCGCCCCCGATGCGGTCGACGGGCTCCGCGAGCTCGGCATCCGCAGCCCCAACGTGGTCGCCCTCCGCACCTTCTCGAAGGCGTACGGCCTGGCGGGCCTGCGCATCGGGTACGGCGTGGGCCACCACCGGGTGCTGGATGCCGCGCGAGCGACCGCCATCCCCCTCTCGGTCACCGCACAGGCCGAGGAGGCGGCGCTGGCCAGCCTCGACGCCGAAGACGAGCTGCTCGCGCGGGTGCGCGTGATCGCCGAGCGCCGCGACCGGATCGCGGCGGGTCTGCGCGAGAGCGGATGGGTCGTCCCCGAGGCGCAGGGCAACTTCGTCTGGCTGGGGCTCGGCGCGGAGACCGCGGCCCTCGCTCCCGCCTTCGACGAGGCCGGACTCATCGTCCGCGTGTTCGCCGGAGACGGCGTGCGCATCTCGGTCGGCGAGGAGGAATCTGTCGACAAGGTGCTACAGATCGCGGCATCCGTTGTCGCAGACCTCCCAGAAGGCCACTCGGCGAGGAGATAGCGTAGATCCCGTGACCTCGCCCGACACGGTGCCCTCTGCGGCGTTCCACCCCGATGACCCGCGGCTGGTGCGGGTGCTCGCGGCGGACGGAACGTTCGCCCCCACCCCGGCCGCCGAGCCCTATCTGGACGCCATCGCCGCTCTGCGCGACGACGATCTCGAGACCTTCTACCGCGACATGGTCGTGGTGCGGGCCTTCGACCGTCAGGCGACGAACCTGCAGCGCCAGGGTCAGCTCGCGCTCTGGCCGCCGAGCCTGGGGCAGGAGGCGGCCCAGGTCGGATCCGCCCGCGCGGCGCGCGCGCAGGACCACATCTTCCCGTCGTACCGCGAGCACGTCGTGTGCACGATCCGCGGGGTCGATCCCGTCGACATCGTGCGTCTGATGCGCGGTCTGACGCACGGCGGATGGGACCCGTTCGACCCCAAGAACGGCAACACGCACGTCTACACGCTCGTGCTCGGGTCGCACACCCTGCACGCCACGGGCCTCGGCATGGGCCTGGTGTTCGACGGCAAGCTCGGCACCGGCGACCTCGACCGCGACGAAGCCGTCATCGTCTACTACGGCGACGGCGCGTCCAGCCAGGGCGACGTGCACGAAGCCATGGTCTTCGCGGCGAGCTACCGCACGCCGCAGGTGTTCTTCCTGCAGAACAACCACTGGGCCATCTCGGTGCCGGTGAGCACGCAGTCGCGCGCGCCGCTGTTCCTGCGCAGCGCCGGCTACGGCATGCCCAGCGTCCAGGTCGACGGCAACGACGTGCTCGCCAGCTACGCGGTGACCCGCCGGGCGTTGGATGAGGCGCGCGAGGGCGAAGGTCCCCGCGCGATCGAGGCCATGACCTACCGCATGGGCGCGCACACCACGAGCGACGACCCGACCAAGTACCGCACCTCCGACGAGGAGCGCGCGTGGGCCGGTCGCGACCCGATCGCCCGGATGTCGGCGTACCTCCGCTCGCGCGGGGCGGACGATGCGTTCTTCGCCTCGATCGACGAGGAGGCCGCGGCCTTCGCCGACGACGTGCGCGTGCGCACGACCGCGCTCGGCACGATCCCGGCCGACACGATGTTCGACAACGTGTACAGCGAGCCCCATCCGCTGATCGACGAGCAGCGTCGCTGGCTCGCGCAGTACGAGGAGTCGTTCGGGCAGGAGCAGGCATGAGCGATCTGACCACCATGCCCTTCAGCAAGGCCGTGAACGCGGGGCTTCGCCAGGCGATGCTCGACAGCGACCGGGTGCTGCTCATGGGCGAGGACATCGGGCCGCTCGGCGGCGTCTTCCGCGTCACCGAGGGCCTGCAGGCCGAGTTCGGGCCGCAGCGCGTGATCGACACGCCTCTCGCCGAGTCCGGCATCCTGGGCACCGCGATCGGTCTCGCGATGGGCGGGTTCCGTCCGGTGTGCGAGATCCAGTTCGACGGCTTCGTCTTCCCCGCCTTCGACCAGATCACCACGCAGCTCGCCAAGCTCACCAACCGTCACGAGGGCGCGCTGCGGATGCCGGTGGTCGTCCGCATCCCCTACGGCGGACACATCGGCGCCGTCGAGCACCACCAGGAGAGCCCGGAGGCGTACTTCGCGCACACGCCGGGCCTGCGGGTGGTCAGCCCCTCGACGCCGAACGACGCGTACTGGATGATCCAGGACGCGATCGCCTCGGACGACCCCGTGATCTTCCTCGAGCCCAAGAGTCGCTACTGGCACAAGGGCGAGGTCGATCTGCGCACCCGCGGTGCCGCGCTCCACGCCTCCCGCATCGTGCGCCGGGGCACCGACGTGACCCTGGTCGGCCACGGCGCGATCGTCAGCACCCTGCTCGAGGCCGCGGCGCTCGCCGAGTCCGAGGGCACGAGCTGCGAGGTCGTCGACGTCCGTTCGCTGTCGCCGGTCGACTACGGCCCCATCCTCGACTCGGTCGGCCGCACCGGCCGCATGGTCTACGTGCAGGAGGCCCCGGGGCACGTCTCGGTGGGCTCCGAGATCGCGGCGACCGTGACCGAGCGCGCGTTCTACTCGCTCGAGGCGCCGGTGCTCCGCGTCTCCGGGTTCGACGTGCCCTTCCCGCCCGCGAAGCTCGAGGGGCTCTTCCTGCCGGATGCCGACCGCATCCTCGAGGCCGTCGACCGCGCCCTCGCGTACTGACTCGTCATGGTGACGCCGTTCGCCGAAAGGAACTCCCGATGAGCGACCAGATCTTCCACCTCCCCGATGTGGGCGAGGGCTTGACCGAAGCCGAGATCGTGTCCTGGCACGTCGCTCCCGGGCAGACGGTGGCCGTCAACGATGTGCTCGTCGAGATCGAGACCGCCAAGTCGCTCGTCGAGCTCCCCTCGCCGTTCGCCGGCGTGGTCGGCGACGTTCTGGTGGCCGAGGGCGCGACGGTGGATGTCGGATCCCCGATCATCACGATCAGCGGTGCCGAGGCGGCATCCGTGCCGGCGCCCGGCGACCCGGGTGCGCCCGCGGCCGCCGCGGCCGCTCCCGCAGCTCCCGCAGCTCCGGCGGCCGCTCCCGCCGCCGACGAGGGTGGCGGGTCGGTGCTCGTGGGCTACGGCTCGGCCGGGCAGGTGTCGTCGCGCCGGCGCAAGCCCGCCGTCACCCCCGCGGCATCCACGGCCGGTGTCGTGGCGAAGCCGCCCATCCGCAAGCTCGCCCGCGACCTGGGCGTCGACCTCACCGCGGTGGTGCCGTCCGGTGCCGCCGGTGAGATCACCCGCGACGACGTCGTGAAGCACGCGTCGCAGGCCAGCGTGTTCCGCAACATCGAGACGCCCGAGTGGCCCGACGTGCGCGAGGAGACCATTCCGGTGGCCGATCCCGCCGAACCCGTCGTCTCGTCCGACCCCGCCGCATCCACCGATCCGCGCGAGGAGTCGATCCCGGTGCGCGGTGTGCGCAAGGCCACGGCCGGATCGATGGTGCGCAGCGCCTACTCGGCCCCCCACGTCTCGGTGTGGACCGACGTCGATGCGACGCGCACGATGGAGCTGGTCAAGCGCCTCAAGTCCTCGCCCGACTACGCCGACGTCAAGGTCTCGCCGCTGCTGATCATGGCGCGTGCCGTGATCTGGGCCGTCCGGCGCACGCCCATGGTCAACGCCTCGTGGATCGACGGCGACAGCGGTGCGCAGATCAACGTGCACCACTTCGTCAACCTGGGCATCGCCGCGGCGACGCCGCGCGGGCTCATCGTGCCCAACATCAAGGACGCGCAGAACCTCAGCATGCGCGAGCTCGCGAAGGCCCTCGAGCGGCTGACGCTCACCGCGCGCGAGGGCAAGACACCGGTCGCCGACCAGCAGCAGGGCACCATCACCATCACCAACATCGGTGTCTTCGGCATGGATGCGGGCACGCCCATCATCAACCCGGGTGAGGCCGGCATCGTGGCCATGGGCACGATCCGCCAGAAGCCGTGGGTCGTCGACGGCGAGGTGCGTCCGCGCTTCGTGACGACCGTGTCGGGCTCGTTCGACCACCGCGTGATCGACGGCGACGGCATGAGCCGCTTCATCGCGGATGTCGCCGCCGTGCTCGAGGAGCCCGCCCTGCTCGTGGAGTGATGCGCAGGCGGGTGCCTGTCGAGTTTGATAACGATTATCAGTAGGCGTAGAGTTCCGGCATGCCCGCATCCCGCCGCCTTCTCCTTCTGCCCGCCCTCGGCGCCGCATCCGTCCTCGCGCTCGCCGGTTGCGCCAGCGCGTCGGCCGCGCCCGCCGCATCCGACGACGCCACGATCACCGTCGTCACCTCGACCAACGTCTACGGGCAGATCGCGCAGGAGATCGCCGGCGACGCCGTCGAGGTCGTGCCGATCATCTCGTCCGGTGCCCAGGACCCCCACGGCTACGAGGCGACCGCGGCCGACCAGCTGACCGTGCAGAACGCCGACCTGATCATCGAGAACGGGGGCGGGTACGACTCGTTCATGGACTCCCTGATCGAGGGCAGCGGCTCCGAGGCGCCGGTCATCGTGGCCGCCGAGTACTCGCACAGCTGGCCGGGCACCGAGGCCGACGAGCACACGACCGACGAGCTCGAAGAGACGCCGCACGCCGAAGAGGAGCACGCCGACGACGTGCACGCGGATGACCACGACCACGATCACGACCACGTCGAGGGCTTCAACGAGCACGTCTGGTACGACCCGCACACGATCGAGCACGTGGCCGAGGCCATCGCCGACGAACTGTCGACGCTGGTTCCCGCCGAGGCTGACACGTTCGCCGCCAACGCCGACGCGTTCATCACGCAGATCGGCGGCCTCGAGGCCAGCCTCGCCGAGATCGACGCAGCCCACGCCGGTGCGCAGGTCTTCGTGACCGAGCCGGTTCCCGGGTACCTGATCGCCGCCGCCGGTCTCGCCAACGCGACACCCGACGAGTTCAGCGAGGCCGTCGAAGAGGGCCAGGACGTGCCGCCGGCCACCCTGCTCGAGGCGCTCGACGCCGTGCGTTCGGGCGATGTGAAGGTCGTCATCGCGAACGCCCAGACCGGCGGAGCCGAGACCACGCAGGTCATCGATGCGGCCACCGCCGCGGGTCTTCCGGTGCTCGAGTTCACGGAAACGCTTCCGGAGGGTCAGACTTACATCCAGTGGATGCAGCAGAACATCGAGGAGCTCGCCGGGGCACTCGGGGCGTGACGACGGGCGACAGCCCGCTCGTCATCGCGTCCGCCGCGCTGGAGCGCGGCGGACGCGAGCTGTGGAGCGGCCTCGATCTGACGGTGGCGCCGGGCGAGCTCATCGCGGTCCTCGGCCCCAGCGGCGCGGGCAAGACGACGCTGCTGCGCGCGATCCTCGGCCTCGACCGGCTGAGCTCCGGCTCGATCACCGCGCTCGGCGCACCGGTCACGCGGGCGGGCAACCGGCGCATCGGATACATCCCGCAGCAGCGACCTCTGCCGCGCGACACGTCCATGCGCGGACGCGACCTCATCTCCCTCGGTGTCGACGGGCACCGCTTCGGCTTCCCCCTCCCGCGTCGCGGCGATCGCGAGCGGGTGGACGCCCTGCTCGCCGCCGTCGGCGCCGAGGCCTTCGCCGATCGTCCCGTGGGATTGCTCTCGGGCGGCGAGCAGCAGCGCCTGCGCGTCGGCCAGGCACTCGCCGACGACCCTCGACTGCTGCTGTGCGACGAGCCGCTCACGAGCCTCGACCTCGCCAACCAGCAGGCCGTCGTCGGTCTCATCGACCGTCATCGTCGCGAGAGCGGCGCCGGTGTGCTGCTGGTCACCCACGACATCAACCCGGTGCTCGATGCGGTCGACCGCATCCTCTACATCGCGGGCGGCACGTTCATGCTGGGCACGCCCGACGAGGTGCTGGACTCGCGCGTCCTGAGCGATCTGTACGGCGCCCCGGTGCACGTGCTGCGCGCGGGCGGGCGACTCGTCGTGGTCGGCGCTCCCGACGCGGATGCGGCGCACCACCATCACGACGACGAGGCCCACGCATGAACTGGGACGACATCGGCAACGCGCTCTTCGGCGGAGCCGCGCAGTACGGCGCGATCCTCGCCCTGGTGCAGAACTCGGTGTGGGCGGGAGCCCTGCTGGGGATCGTCGGCGGCCTCATCGGCGTCTTCGTGATGCAGCGCGACATGGCCTTCGCCGTGCACGGCATCAGCGAGCTCTCGTTCGCCGGTGCCGCAGCGGCCCTCCTCCTCGGCTTCGACGTGGTCACCGGCTCGATCGTGGGCTCGGTCATCGCGGCCGCCCTCATCGGATGGCTCGGCGCCCGCGCGCGCGACCGCAACTCGATCATCGGTGTGCTCATGCCGTTCGGCCTGGGTCTCGGCATCCTGTTCCTCTCGCTCTACAGCGGGCGCAGCGCCAACCGGTTCAGCCTGCTGACCGGTCAGATCGTGTCGGTGCAGAGCGGTCAGCTCGGGGTGCTCGCGGGGATCTCGGCGGTCGTGCTGGTCGGCCTGCTGCTCATCTGGCGCCCGCTGCGCTTCGACTCGCTCGATCCGCAGTCCGCCGCGGCGCGCGGGGTGCCCACGGCCTGGGTGTCGCTCATCTTCATGCTGCTGCTCGGACTCGTCGTGGCCGTCGCCGTGCACATCATCGGCGCCCTGCTGGTCATGGCCCTGCTCGTGACCCCCGCCGCCGCCGCCATGCGGGTGTCGACCGGCCCGGTCGCGGTCCCGCTCCTCGCCGCACTGTTCGGCGTGGTCTCGGCCGTCGGCGGCATCCTGCTGGCCATCGCGGGCACCCTGCCCGTGAGCCCCTACATCACCACGATCTCCTTCCTCATCTACCTGGTCTGCCGTCTCATCGGCGCCCGTCGCGACCGCATCACCCGCGCCGCCTGACCCGCCCCGGGGGCGGGCTGCCTTGTCGGTGCTGCCTTGTCGGTGCTGCCTCCTCGGTGCCGTGCCGCCGTCTCGGTGCACAACGGCGGATCTGTCGGTCGACACCCCGGGGCCGGGGGCTGGGGGTGCGGCGTGTCGGTCCTGCGGTCCGCCGTTGTGCCGGCTGTGGGATCGGGGCGGGGGATGGGGCGGGTCTGGCGGTGACCGGCGGTTGGGCGCTGGCAGCCCCATCCCGCGTACGGCCCCATCCCGCGCACAACCCCGTTTCCGTGCACAACGGCGGATCTGTCGGCCGACACCCCGGGCCCGGGCCTGGGGATGCGGCGTGTCGGTCCTGCGGTCCGCCGTTGTGCAGGCTGTGGAACCGGGGCGGGGGATGGGGTGGGTCTGGCGGTGACCGGCGGTTGGGCGGTAGTCGCCGCATCCCCGGCACAACGGCGGATCTGTCGGCCGACACCCCGGGCCCGGGCCTGGGGATGCGGCGTGTCGGTCCTGCGGTCCGCCGTTGTGCAGCGGATGCGGGGCGCACGGGCCGCGGAGCACCACACCCGCATCCAGCACATGGATGTGGGGCGCCCGGCCACCTGCCAGTGAGCGCCGGTAGACTCCGGGCCATGGTCCAGCGCAACACATGGCAGCGCGAGCGCGTGCGCGAGGCCCTGTCCGACGCGCAGGGTTTCGTGAGCGCCCAGGCGCTGCACGCACGCCTCCGCGACGAGAACACCGGTATCGGGCTCGCGACGGTGTACCGAGCCCTGGCGGGACTCGCCGCCGGCGGCGGAGCGGACTCGCTGCAGAGCCCCGAAGGCGAGAACCTGTACCGCGCGTGCGCGTCGTCCGGGCACCACCACCACCTCATCTGTCGCAACTGCGGCCTGGCGGTCGAGATCGAGGCCTCCGAGGTCGAGCAGTGGGCCAAGCGCACCGCCGCGGCGCACGGGTTCTCCGAGGCCGAGCACATCGTCGACATCTTCGGTCTGTGCAGCTCCTGCGCGGCGGCGCGGGCCGCGGAACGTGGCGACGACAAGATCTGAGCAGAGGGCGTCGGCCCCGGTCCGCTCCGGCGGCTCCCGCTCATCCGTCGCGCTCCTGGTCGGCGTGGGGCTTCTGCTCGCGCTCGTCCTCATCGACGTGCTCGCTCCGGCCGCGCTGCCGGGCGACGTGCCCACCCGCCTCCAGGACGGCGTGACGCTCGCCCTCAGCGTGCTCATCGAGTCGCTGCCGTTCGTGGCGCTCGGCGTGGTGCTGTCGATCCTCGTCCAGGTCTGGGTGCCGGCGGGCTTCATCGAACGGTGGATGCCGCGGCGCGCGTGGGCGCGACGGGCCGTGCTCTCGCTGCTCGGCATGATCGTGCCGGTCTGCGAGTGCGGCAACGTGCCGTTCGCGCGCGGACTGCTGATGCGCGGCTTCAGCGTGTCCGAGACCATGACCTTCTTGATCGCGGCGCCCATCGTGAACCCGATCGTCATCATCACGACGCACCAGGCGTTCGGGTTCAGCGACGGCATCCTCGTCGCCCGCCTGATCGGCGGCTACGCCGTGGCGAACCTCATCGGGTGGATCTACAGCCGTCACCCCTCGCCGGATGCTCTGCTCACCGATCGCTTCCGCGAGACCTGCGCCCTCGTGATCGCCGAGCCCGGCGGCCGCGGACGCCGGAGCCTGGCCCAGTTCATCGTGGAGCTGCGCGCCGTGATGCCCGCGCTCGTGCTCGGCTCGGCCCTGGCCGGTGCGGTGCAGGTGCTCGTGCCGCGCGACGCCCTGCTCGCGATCGGCTCGAATCCGGTGCTCTCGATCGTCGCGATGATGATGCTCGCGATCGTCGTGTCGATCTGCTCCAACATCGACGCGTTCTTCGCGCTGTCGTTCGCCTCCACGTTCACGCCGGGCTCGCTCGTCGCCTTCCTCGTGACCGGGCCGCTCGTCGACGTCAAGATGATCGCCCTGCTGCGCACCACCTTCTCGACCCGGGCGCTGGTCGGGATCGTCTCGATCGTGCTGCTCTTCTCGTTCGCCCTGGGAACGGCGGTGAACCTTCTTGCGTGAGGCACGGTGGATCGGATCCCGGTGGCTGGGCGTGGGCCTGGCGGCCGTCGTCGCCGTCATCACCCTCGTCCTCGCCGTCACCGGACGCATCGGTCTGTACATCAACCCCGACGGCGCCTGGTTCGCGATCGGGATGTCGGTCGTCGTCGTCGTGGGAGCAGTGCTGAGCTTCCTCGTGCCGCTCGGAGCCGAAGCCGATCACGGCCACGACCACGGCGACGTGGCTCACGACGACCACGAGCACCACGACCACGAGCGCCACCACGACGCCGCGGGCCACGCGCACGACGGCGATCACGGCGACGCCCCGCATCCCTCGGCCGCGCCCCGACACCGCCCCGCCACCGTGGCGGTGGGACGGGTGGCGGTGCTCACCGGCGGAGTGCTGGCGTCCGGTGTGGTGCTCACGATGCTCGTCCTGCCGCCGGCATCGCTGTCGGCCGAGCTCGCCGCCTCGCGGGATGTGGGGGCCCCGCCGTTGTTCTCGGGCGCCGACTCCGTGACGCTCGCGGCAACCGGCGACACCTCGAGCTTCGGTGTCGGCGACTGGGCCGCGGTCTTCGCGACGGCCACCAACCCCGAGGCCTTCGACGGCGACACGGTGACCCTCACCGGCTTCGTCGGGGGCGACGCATCCGCCGGTTTCGACCTGACGCGCCTGATCATCACGCACTGCGTGATCGACGCGCAGCCCGCGAGCCTCGAGATCACCGCCGACCGCGCCGTGCCCGCGCAGGGGCAGTGGGTGACGGTCAGCGGCACGGTGCGCAGCTCCGCCACCGGTGAGCTCTCGATCGTCGCCGACGAGGTGACCCCGATCGACGAACCGAGCGATCCCTATGAGTACTGAGCGGCGCCCCCGCTCGCGCCGCGATCAGACGCGTCGCCGACGCGGCCGCGCCTTCGTCTGGGCGCTGCTCGCGGTCATCGGCGTGCTGGCGGTGGTCGGCGCGGGACTCGGCGCCGTCGGAGCCCTGCAGGGACCCCGTGTCACCGACGTGCAGTTCGACCCGGACGCCGCGGTGTCGGTGGCCGGGTCGCGCCTCATCCTCACCACCAGTCAGACGCTCGCCGAGGTCGACCCGTCGCAGGTCACAGTGGAGCCCGCCGCCGACGTGACGGTCGAGACGTCCGGTCGCAGCGTCGGGCTGCGCTTCGCCCTTCCGCTGCGCGACGACACCGAGTACACCGTCACCGTGTCGGATGTGGCGGGCCTCGGCTCGGACGCGACCGGCACGCTGACCCAGACCTTCCGCACGCCGCCGCTCGAGGTCTACGTGCTGCAGCGCGGTGCCGACGGCGCCGACGACACCGTCTTCCGCACCGGGCTCGACGGCGAGAACGCGGTGCCCGTCTACACGCATCCGCACATCGAGGACTTCCGCGCCACCAACGCGCACCTCGTGATGTCGGTGCAGGACGACAGCGGTGCCCCGCAGCTGATCGTCACCGACCTGGCGGGCGAGGGCGAACGCGCGCTGCCGCTGCCCGGACCGGGAGCGGTGCAGGACCTGCAGACCGCCGACCGCGGCGAAAGCATCGGCTACACCTACACGGATCCCGACATGACCGCGCCGGGGGCGCGCGCGAGCGTGCTGTACCTCGCGTCGCTGCGGGCGTCGGATGCGGAGGCCCCGCCCACCCGCGTGGATGTGGCGGGCGAGCCGGTGAGCGTCGCGCAGTGGCGGTTCGTGCCCGGCACCGACAGCCTGCTGCTCCTCACCTTCGAGGGCCGCCTGCAGCTGACCGCGGCCGGTGGCAGCGACCCCGTCGACCTCGGCTCGGCGGCCCAGATCGAGGGCATCGCCCGCGGCTCGACCACCGCGACGATCCTCCGCGCCGACGGTCTGTACGAGGTGGACCTGACGGACGGCAGCGAGGTGCCCCTCGTGAGCGCGACAGGAGCCGAGGGATTCCTCGGCGGCATCATCCCGCTCATCGGCACCGACACCCTCCGCCAGTTCACGGTCGCCGCGGGCACCGACGGCACCGGCAGCACGACGCTCTACCGGGTGGGCGTCGACGGCGCGGCGACGCCGGTGTTCTCGGTCTCGGGGCGTTCGGCGCTGCTGCAGACGTGCGTGTCGCCGTCCGGCCGCTACGTCGCGGTCCTCGTGCAGCCGGATGCGGCGACCAACGCCTACGACACCTCCTACGCGATGCCGCTGCCGCAGCGCGTCGAGACCCACATCATCGACCTCGAGGACGCCGCCGAGCTGCCGAGCCTGGACGCGTTCGACATCTCGTGGTGCCAGGTGCCGCTGCGGTGACCGACCGCATCCCCGCCACCCGCCGCGACCTGGCGGATCTGCCGCTCGCCGTCGCGCCGAGGCTGCTCGACGCCGTTCTGGAGACCACGGTGGCCGGCGAGCGGGTCTCCCTGCGCATCACCGAGGTCGAGGCGTACCACGGGCGCGGCACGGGATCCGTGCCCGACCCGGGCTCGCACGCACGGATGGGGCCGACGGCCCGCAACGCCACGATGTGGGGCGAGCCGGGGCACCTGTACGTCTATCTGAGCCACGGCATCCACTCGTGCGTCAACGTCGTGTGCGGGCCCGAGGGCACCGCCGGGGGAGTGCTGCTGCGCGGTGCCGAGGTGATCGCGGGGGCGGATGCGGCGCGGCGCCGCCGTGAGGAGCGGGGTGTGGTGCGCACCGACCGCGACCTGGCCCGCGGTCCCGGTCGGCTCGGTGACGCGTCGGGCCTGCGCTATCCGCACCACGACGGGCTGGATGCGATCACGGGCGCCCGCCACGCCGGGGCGTCGGCGCGGCTGCTGCTGGCCGCGGAACCACCCGCCGACTACGCCTCCGGTCCGCGGGTGGGCGTGGCGGGGATCGCCGGCACCGCTGCCTTCCCCTGGCGCTTCTGGATCGCCGACGACCCGACGGTCTCGCCGTTCCGGTGGGGCCGGGGCGCCGCCACGGCCTGATCCGCGGTGGGGCCGCATCCCCTCGCCGACGCGCGACGCAAGGCGACACGCCGGTGCGTGCTAGGATGATTCCTTGTCCGCGTGCACTCCAGCGTGCGGTTCGCACCCTCCCTCTTCTTCCCGGTCGGAAACGACCTGTGGAGAGCTGGGCGCAGACAAGGGATCTTGGGTGAGGCCGTCCGGCCTCACGGTACAGAAGGAGACATCACCATGGCAGCAGTGTGCCAGGTGACAGGAGCAGTTCCCGGCTTCGGTCACAACATCTCGCACTCGCACCGCCGGACGAAGCGCCGCTTCGACCCGAACGTGCAGAAGAAGACCTACTACGTCCCGTCGCTGGGCCGCAGCATCAAGCTGAACGTGTCGGCGAAGGGCATCAAGGTCATTGACGCCCGCGGCATCGAGTCCGTCGTCAAGGACCTCCTCGCGAAGGGTGTGAAGCTCTAATGGCGAAGAAGGCTCAGGACGTACGTCCGATCATCAAGCTGCGTTCGACCGCCGGCACGGGGTACACCTACGTGACGCGCAAGAACCGTCGCAACAACCCCGACCGCATCGTGCTCAAGAAGTACGACCCGGTCGTCCGCAAGCACGTCGAATTCAGAGAGGAGCGCTGACCTATGGCCAAGAAGAGCAAGATCGCGCGCAACAAGCAGCGCCAGGAAGTCGTCGACCGCTACGCCGCGAAGCGACTCGAGCTGAAGAAGGCGCTCGTGTCGCCGGAGTCCACCGACGAGCAGCGTGAAGCCGCTCGCGTGGGCCTGCAGAAGCTGCCCCGCAACGCATCGCCGGTGCGCCTGCGCAGCCGCGACGTCATCGACGGACGCCCCCGCGGTGTCCTCACGAAGTTCGGCATCTCCCGTGTGCGCTTCCGCGACATGGCCCACCGTGGCGAGCTGCCCGGTGTGACCAAGTCCAGCTGGTAAGCACTCGCATCCGCACGAAGGCCCGGCCCCCGAGGGGTGCCGGGCCTTCGTCGTTCCACCCCCGCCGGAGGCCTCCGGGGCACCGCTTTCGGCGCATCTGACCCGATTCTCGGTGACACGCCGTCACAGGATGTCGAATTCCCGCGGAAATCCGCGGAATCTCAGCGAATCTGGGTATATTCGAGCACGGTCGATCCGACCAACCGGGACGATGTTCCCGGGCCGAAGTCAAGAAGCGACGTTCGCGTCGTTTGGAGGACAACCCACATGGCCGACAAGTCCATCACCAAGACCGAGCTCGTCGCGAGCATCGCCAGCGCCACCGGACAGAGCCAGTCCGCCGTGTCGGGCGTGCTCGACTCCCTCTTCGCGACCGTCTCCGAGGCCGTCGCCAAGGGCACGAAGGTCTCGATCCCGGGCTGGATCGCGTTCGAGCAGGTCGACACCTCGGCCCGCACCGGCCGCAACCCCCAGACCGGCGAAGAGATCGCCATCCCCGCCGGCAAGCGCGTCAAGGTGACCGCCGGCTCCAAGCTGAAGGCCGCCGTCAAGTAATCGACGACGACCGACGAAGGGGGGATGCCGCGAGGCATCCCCCCTTCGTCATGTCCGGGCGCGGCTACCGCGCCGACGACGCGCCTAGGCTGGAGCGGTGACCCTCACGTCCTCCTCGCGCGGCACCGGTGCCCCCCGCGCAACCGCGCGGCGTGCCGCGAACCCGCAGGCCCTGCGGGTGGCGGGCCCGGTGATCCTGGTCGTCACCGCCTTCGCCGCGCTCGTGGCCGCGTTGATTTACGGCGGCGGCGCCGCCCCCCTCGTCATCGCGGATGCGGGTCCGGTCGTCCGGTGGAGCCTGCCCGCCGTCAAGCTCGTGCTCAACCTCGCCGCCGCCGGGATGATCGGCGCGCTCGTGCTGGCGCTGTTCGCGCTGAAGCCCGAGGACCGGGCCTTCGAGGCGGCGCTCGACACCGCATCCATCTCGGCCGCGATCTTCACGATCACGGCGGCGATCACGGGCTTCCTCACCTTCGTCAACGTCTTCAACGCCACCCCCAGCGCCGACGCCGTCTTCGGACAGCAGCTGGGCCGCTTCCTGGTCGAGGTCGAACTCGGCCGCACCTGGCTGATCACGACGATCGCCGGCGCCATCCTCACCGTCCTCACCTTCGCCGTGCGGTCGTGGACGCCCACGCTGCTGGTCGCGATCCTGGCGCTCGCCTCACTCGTGCCGATGGGCACCCAGGGGCACTCGGGCGAGCTGGCCAACCACACCCTCGCGACGACGTCGCTGGTGCTGCACATCAGCGCGGCGGCCGTCTGGCTGGGCGGGCTGCTGCTGCTCGTGGTGATCCGCCCGCTCATCGATCGCGGCCGGATGCATGCCGTCCTCCTGCGCTACTCGAGCATCGCGCTCGTGGCGTTCGTCGTGGTCGCGATCTCGGGCACGCTGCGCGCCACGGTCAGCCTCGGCGCCCTCCCGGCGATCTTCAGCCCGTACGGCGCGATCCTCATGGTGAAGGTCGTCGCCCTGATCGGGATGGGGCTCCTCGGCGCCTGGTACCGGTTGCGGCTCATCGGCCGGGCCAAGGACGAGAGCGGTTCCCGGCACTTCTGGTCGCTGATCGCGGTCGAGATCGCGCTCATGGGCATCGCCAGCGGTGCGGCCGCCGCGCTCGCCCGCACCGCACCGCCGTCGGATCAGACGGTGCCCTCGGTGCGCACCCCGGCCGAGTTCCTCACCGAGGCGCCGCTGCCGCCCGAGCTCACGCTCGAGCGCTGGTTCACCGCCTGGAACGCCGACATCCTGTGGGCGTTCGTCGTGGGGTTCGGTCTGGTCTTCTACTTCGCGGGGGTGTGGCGTCTGCGCCGCCGCGGCGACCGGTGGCCGATCTACCGCACGGTGCTGTGGACGGCGGGCATGCTCCTGCTGCTGTGGGTCACCGCCGGACCGATCAACGTGTACCAGGACTACCTGTTCAGCGTTCACATGATGGGGCACATGCTCCTCACCATGGCGATCCCGCTGCTGCTCGTACCCGGTGCTCCCGTCACGCTCGCACTCCGCGCCATCCGCAAGCGCGATGACGGCACGCGCGGCGGGCGCGAGTGGATCCTGTGGGCCGTGCACACGCCGTTCTCGAAGATCGTCACGCACCCGGTGTTCGCCGCCGCCATGTTCGTCGGCTCGCTGTGGGCGTTCTACTACACCGACCTGTTCCGCTGGTCGCTGTACGACCACCTCGGCCACGTCTGGATGGTGGCGCACTTCCTCATCACGGGCTACCTGTTCGTGCTGTCGCTGATCGGCATCGACCCGGTGCCCTACCGGTTCCCGTTCCCGTTCCGGTTGCTGACGCTGGGCGTGGTCATCGCCGCGCACGCGTTCTTCGGCGTGGCGATCATGATGCAGACGGGGCTCTTCATCGCCGAGTGGTTCGGCTCGATGGGGCGCACGTGGGGTCCGTCGCCGATCGAGGACCAGAACGTCGGCGGCGGCATCGCCTGGGGTGTGGGCGAGATCCCCGCGCTCATCCTCGGGATCACGGTCGCCATCCAATGGAGCCGCAGCGACGATCGGCTGCAGCGCGCGACGGATCGCCAGGCCGACCGTACCGGCGATGCCGAGCTCGAGGCCTACAACGCGCAGCTCGCCGCTCTCGCCGAGCGCGATCGTCGCCGACAGCGCTGACGCGGATCAGCCGGTGCGGTCGTAGCCGCCGAGGCGGATGGATGCGGTGCCGTCCGGCAGGATGTCGATCGTGCCGTTGAGCACGAAGGGCACGTCCTCCGACACCTCGCGCAGCGACCCGTCGAACAGCGAGCGGATCTCGAGATCGATGTGGGCGGTGGCCTGCGCGTCGGGGATGCGCCATCCGGCGCCGTCGGGCTCGACCTGCACCTGCGGCTGCTGCGTGATGCTCCACGTCGGCAGCTCTTCGACCCGGTTGCGCACGACATAGCCGAACGGGCATCCGGTGGGCTGCAGCACCTGCTGCGCGGTGCAGCCGGTGAGGAACTCCTCGACGCGCTCCTGCACCACCGCCACGAACTCCTCGGTGGGCTGCGCCTGCAACTGCACCGGGACGTTGACCATGGGGGCGTCCGCCAGCACGGCCAGGCCCGGGGTGGTGGCGAGCGGGGTGTCGACCGAGATCGAGTACAGGCCGGGCGAGAACACCAGCATCGGCAGGGGAGCCACCGGGTCGACCTCGAGACCCTCGGGGGCGACCTGGCGCTTGTCGAGCACGAAGTCGTTGATCGTGAAGCTCATCGACCCGAGGACCATGAGGTTCATGACCGACAGGGGGCTGCGGCTGAACCGCCACGTGGGGGCGATGCCGATCACGCCGTTGTCGCGCACCCGGAACGTGGTCGTCCCGTCGTGCCCGCCCGCCGTGTAGGCGGCCGTGACGACCGTGTCGACGCCGTCCTGCTCCTCCGACACGACGCGGGCATCGGTGAGCGAGGTGAGGGCGGCGCTGCGCAGCAGCACGTCGCTGGCGGTCTCGGGCATGCCCGCTGCCGACAGGTCGGCCGAGTCGAGGGCGACGCCCGGCAGCGCGAGCGCGTCGGCCGCGCGCCCGGACTCCAGCAGCGACAGATACCGCATCACGAACGCCGACGGACTGTAGAACTCGCGGTACAGCACCGCGGCGCCGGCGCCGAGAGCCGCGACGAGCAGCACGCCGATCACGCTCAGCGCCGTGAGATCGACCGCGAGACGCGCGCCCGCGCGCCGCATGCGAGTCGATGCTGCCACCTGGTCAGTCTAGGAAACGGCAGCCGGGAGTGACCGGTGAGTTGCCGCGGAGGGTCTCGGTGTGCTGTGGGGCGGCGACATCCGTCCGGCGACGGCGGGGATCGGCGCGGCGCCTAGCATGGAGGGCGTGAACATCCCGCCGCTGTCCGCCGAGCAGGAGGCGCTCTTCCGGCTCATCGAGGACACCCGAGAGCACGTGTTCGTCACCGGGCGCGCGGGAACCGGCAAGTCGACGCTGCTGCAGCACCTGGCCTGGCACACCTCCAAGCAGATCGCCGTGTGCGCCCCCACCGGCGTCGCCGCTCTCAACGTCGAGGGGCAGACGATCCACTCCCTGTTCCGCCTGCCGATCGGTTTGATCGCGAACGGAGACATCGACCAGACCGACGCGACGCGCAAGATCCTCAACGCCATCGACACCCTCGTGATCGACGAGATCTCGATGGTGAACGCCGACCTGATGGACGGGATGGACCGGGCGCTGCGGCAGGCCCGCGGGCGGCGTGCCGAGTCGTTCGGCGGCGTGCAGATCGTCATGTTCGGGGATCCGTACCAGCTCGCCCCCGTGCCACCCCGCGGCGACGAACTGCGGTACGTGCGCGATCACTACCGCTCGTTCTGGTTCTTCGACGCCCACGTCTGGGCGGGCGAGGCGAGCGGCGACGGTCTCGTCGACCTCGGCCGCTACGGCGCCGAGCTGCGCGTCGCGGAGCTGCGCGACATCCACCGCCAGGCGGACCCCGGCTTCAAGGCGCTGCTGAACGCCGTGCGGTACGGGCAGGTCACCGCCGACATGGCCAAGATCCTCAACGACACCGGCGCCCGCACGCCTCCGGCCGCCACCGCCGACGACGAGGCGCCCATCATCACGCTCGCCACCCGCAACGACATCGTCAACACGATCAACCGCCGTCACCTCGACGCGCTGCCGGGGCGGCTGCAGACCGCACGCGCCGAGATCAGCGGCGATTTCGGGCGCGGCGAGGCGTCGTACCCGGCGGACTCGCAGCTGCAGCTCAAGGTGGGGGCGCAGGTCATGTTCCTGCGCAACGACATCCAGCCCTACGGCGAGGGCCCGCGCTGGGTGAACGGCACGATCGGCACGGTCGTGCGCATCACGGGCGACAGTGTGCGCGTCGAGATCGACGGGCGCGACCACGACGTCGAGCCCGCGGTGTGGGAACGCTTCCGGTACGCCTACGACCCGGCCTCCCGCAAACTCAGCCGCGACATCGTGGCGGAGTTCACGCAGTTCCCCCTGCGACTGGCCTGGGCGGTCACCATCCACAAGTCGCAGGGCAAGACCTACGAGCGCGCGATCATCGATCTGGGCTCCGGTGCCTTCGCGCCGGGTCAGACCTATGTCGCGCTGTCGCGCCTCACCTCGCTCGACGGGCTCTACCTGTCGCGGCCGCTCCGGCCCTCCGACATCCGCGTCGACAGCGACGTGCAGCGCTTCATGGCCCGCGCGCGCTGATCCGTCGGGTCGGTCGGGCCGCCCGGGTCGTTCGGGTCGCCCGGGTCGTTCGGGCCTCATCCGGTCGGCCGCGTCGCGTGCACGCGGCACAACGGCGGATCCGGGAGACGACACCCCGGCTGTGGATGCGGTCGCCCGGGGTGTCGGGCGCGATATCCGCCGTTGTGCGGGCGGTGAGTCGGGCTCAGGCGGCGACGGAGGCGGCCTTCGCGCGGGCCAGGTCCTCGAAGAGCTCGGTGTTGAACTGGTAGGCCAGCAGCACCTCGTCGATCACGCGCTCCTTCTCGGCTTCGTCCCACGGGGCGGCGTCGAGCTGGTCGCGGTAGACCTCCTTGAACTCCTTCGGGTCGGCGATGTCGGCGAAGATGTAGAAGCCGATGCCGTTGGTGTCGAACCCGAACCGGCGCTGCATGAGCTTGCCGATGAAGAGGCCGCCCGAGAGGTCGCCGAGGTAGCGCGTGTAGTGGTGGGCGACGAAGCCGCCGGGCCACGTGGCGCCGACCTGGTTGATGCGATCGACGTAGCGCTGCGTGGTCGGCAGCGGCTCGATCGTCTCGCGCCAGTCGGGACCGACGAGGAACTCGAGGTCGGCGGCGAGGGCGGGGAGGCGGGTGAGGCGGTCGCTGATGAACACGGCGGCCAGCGGGTCGCGCCGCATCCGCTCGGCGGCTCCCTCGAGGGCCTCGTAGATGAACCAGTGCTGGGTGACGAGCGCGATGTAGTCCTCGCGCGTGCCATCGCCCTTGATGAGGTCGGACATGAACCCGGCGCCTTCGCTGCCGGAGTGGGCGCCGCTGGAACGCTCGCGCAGGGCGGTGGAGAAGGAGATCGGGTCGGTCATGCCGCCCACTATACCTTCAGCTAAGCGGAACCTTACCTGCGAGTTTTCGTCGGATGTCGTCGGTGCTCAGTGAGGACGCGGCTCGATGTCCAGTCGGGCGCAGGCGGCGTCGTACAGCGCGACGATCTCGCGGCGCACCTCGCGGCGTTCGGTGATCGATCCGCCCGGCCACGGCACGCGCAGCTCGGAGGTCGCGCCGCCGGCGCCGGTCACGACCCAATCGCCGCCATCACCGTCGAACGACACCATCCGCGACCCGACGGGCGCCTCGTCGGCGCCGAACGCGCGGGCGATGAGCAGGTTGTCGTCGGAGTGGTCGGAGTTCATATGCCCCAGCACACCGGCCAGGGTTTCGTCGTCGAACGCATGGGTCATGCAGCACAGCGTAAGCCGACCGTGATGGTCTTGTGATGTGCGTATGTTTGAATACTTGAGCACGATCACGGGGGTGAGCATGCCGAGCGGTTCCGGCTTCAGACGCGCCGCCGCCCTCGTTGCGGCCGGTGTCACTCTGGCGTTGGCGCTCGCCGGCTGTAGCCCCGAAGGCACCGTCGAGATCGAGACGCCGACGCAGGTCGAAGGCGCCTTCCCCGCCGAGACGCAGGCGCAGCTGGAAGCCGCCGTATCGTTCGCGATGGCCGCGACCGGCTCGACCGGCGCCGTCGTGAGCGTCTCGTCGCCGTGGAGCGGATCCTGGGTGGCCGGCGTCGGCGAGGCCGAGGTCGACGACGCCTTCCGTGTGGCGCAGCTGACGCGTCCGATGGTCTGCGACCTGCTCTACCAGATGGTCGATCAGGGCATCGTCGCCCTCGACGACGAGGTGCGCGACTACGTCACGAGCGTGGCGGGCATCGAGGGCGTCACCCTCCAGATGCTCTGCGACGGCACGAGCGGTCTCGGCCGGTACGAGCAGGCGCTCCAGGGCACGGCTCTGCAGCTGCCGACGCGTCGCTGGAACGGCAACGAGCTCGCGGCATACGGCATCACCGGCTTCGACCCCGCGCGCGCGGGCGTCGGCTACAGCGACTCCGACACGGGCTACGTGCTGCTGGGGCTCGCGCTCGAGAACGCGGCCAACCGTTCGGTCTCGTCCCTGCTGAAGGACGATGTCTTCCGCCCGCTCGGCCTGAACAGCACCTCCCTGCCCGGCAGCGTGGCGGCGGCCCCCGGTGACCCGGCGCTCACCGGACTGCTCTCGCAGCCCGGTGCCGACGGTGCGCTCGCCTGCGCGGAGCCCACCGACGTCACCGTCCGCTCGGCGAGCTTCTTCTTCACCGACAGCGGCGTCGTCTCGACGATCGCGGATGTGGTGCGCTACACGCAGGCGTTGGCCACCGGCGCGCTCGCGCCCGAGGGCACCGACCGCTTCGCGACGCCGCACACGCTCGGCGGCGACCAGCCGTCGTGGCTGACGGCCGCCGGAGGAGCCCTGCAGGCCGGTTCGCTCGTCGGCCAGTACGGATCCGTGCCCGGCTACATCACCGCCGCGTTCTCCGACCCGGCCACCGGGATGACGGTGGCGGTCACGCTCAACAACTCGGCCGCATCCGACACGGTCGGTGCGTATCTCGCGTGGGAGCTCGCCTCCATCGCCTCCAAGGCCCCCGCGGCGAGCGGGCAGACGGTCCCGGATGCGGGCCTGCCCTGGACGGCGCAGCAGTACCACGACGCCATCGCCGCCGCTGCGGTCTGCCCGCTGCCCGCATGAACCGGCCCGCCGTCTTCGTGATCGCGTCGGCGCGGTGAACGCCCGCACCTCGGCGGCACCCGCGGTGCTGTTCGTCCTGGTGGGTCTGGCCTGCCAGGAGGTCGGTGCCTCCGTCGCGGTGCTGCTGTTCCCGCAGGTCGGGCCGCTCGGCATGGTCATGCTGCGGCTGGTGTTCGCGGCGGTCGTGCTCATGGCGATCGCCCGGCCCCGGCTGTCGGGTCATTCGCGGGCGGCGTGGATCGGCGTGCTGCAGTTCGGTGTGGTGCTGGCCTGCATGAACGGGCTGTTCTACCTCGCCCTCGAGCAGCTGCCGCTGGGGGTGACGGTGACGATCGAGGTGCTCGGTCCGCTCGCGCTGTCGATCATCGTCGCGCGTCGGGCGAGCGCCTGGGTATGGGCCGGGTTGGCGCTCGTCGGCATCCTCGCGCTGGGAGGCGGCGGCTGGGACCGGCTGACGGTGCCGGGCGTGCTGTTCGCCCTCGGCGCGGCGGCCAGCTGGGCCTTCTACATCCTCGCGTCGGCGAAGGTCGGGCGCCAGTTCCCCCGCCTCGACGGTCTCGCTCTGGCGATGGTGGTGGGTGCGGTGCTCTCGCTGCCCTTCGGCATCGTGGATGCGGGCGCCGCGCTGCTGCGCCCCGACCTGCTCGCGCTGGGCGCCGCGGTCGCGGTGCTGTCGTCGACGGTGCCCTACGCGTTGGAGCTCATCGCGTTGCGGCGCCTGGCCGCATCCGTCTTCGCGATCCTGATGAGTCTCGGGCCCGCCACCGCGTCGCTCGCGGGGTTCCTGCTGCTGGGCCAGCACCTGGTCGCGCTCGAGCTGGTGGGCATCGCGCTGGTCATCGCCGCGAGCATCGGCGCCGTGCTGACCGCGCCGCGTCCTCGCCCTCGCGCCGCCCCCGCGCTCCCGCCCGCCGAACCCCTCGCCTGACGCCCCGCCCGACCGCCCGACCGCCCGACCCGCCCGCCCGCTGGACCGCCCGACCCGACCGCCCGCTGGACCGCCGAGACAGCACTTTCGCGCCGAGACCGCGGGTTAAACCCACTGTCTCGGCGCGAAAGTGCTGTCTCGCGGGTCAGGCGAGGCCGGGGCCGGGGCGGCGCGGGCGGGTCAGGCGAGGATGGTGGCGACGAGGTGGGCGGCGGCGTCGTCGTCGACGTCGAGCACCAGGCGGGTGCGGACGCCCTCGTGGTGGCGGGGGCCGGTGCGCTGGCCGCGGAGGTCGGCGATCGTCTGCCCGCGCCCGGGACCCTGCGACACATCGACGACCACCGGCACCTGGAGCGCCCGGGAGGGCGAGACGCCGCCGGCAGCGATGGCCGCGGCGAGCGGGTCGTGCAGGGCGCAGGTGCGCGCGCCGTACGAGGGCAGGTAGAAGTCGAAGTAGTGGTCGAGGATCTGCCCGACCGCCACGACGAAGGGCCGGTCGTCGGCGAGGAACTGCTGACGCTGCTCCTCGCTCAGCGTGTGCTCGAGCGTCACGTCGAGGGGCACGAGGGTGACGTCCCAGTCGGCGTCGAGGAGGGCCGCGGCGGCCTGCGGATCGTTGTAGATGTTCGCCTCGGCCACGGGCGTGATGTTGCCCGGCGACAGCGCGGCGCCGCCCATCACGGTCACCTCGGCGATGCGGTCCGGCAGCGACGGGTCGGCCTCGAGCGCGTGCGCGATGTTGGTGAGCGGACCGATGGCCAGGATGTGCAGACGCCCGGCATACGTGCGCGACAGGTCGAGCAGCAGCTCGACGGCGGTGCGCTCGTCGACCTCGCGGTCGGAGCGCGGCAGCACGATGCCGCCGACGCCGTTGTCGCCGTGCACATGCGGGGCGCCGCCGCTGAAGGGGTGGTCGAGGTGGTCGTGGGCGCCGAGGGCGACGGGGATGTCGTCGCGCCCGGCCAGCGCCAGGAGGTCGAGCGTGTTGCGGGCGGCCTGAGCCGCCGACGTGTTGCCGCTCACGGTGCCGACGCCCACGAGCTCCACCGCCGGCGATGCCAGGAGGTAGGCGATCGCGACGGTGTCGTCCACGCCGGGGTCGCAGTCGAGGTAGACGGGGACGGGTGCGGTCATGGCGGGCTCCTCGCAGGGGTCGAAAAGGGACGCCGTCGTCCGACGTGCCCCGGGTGGGCACTGTTCGGTTATATCCCGCACGGGCGGCGGATGCCGCATCCGTGACGTCGATGCCCGTGTCGTGAGGTCACGGCGGATGTCGCGGCGTGACCGACGGGGGATGACGCCGTGCCGCGCCGGGCGTAGTGTCGGCGCACCGTTCGCACCCGCGGGCGGCGATGAAGGAGGGCGTATGTCGACCACGAGTCCGGCCCCGATCGGCGGGGGCATCGATCACGAGCAGCGACTGGGCGCCGCACGGCGCGAGTTCCGCCGGGCGCAGGCAGCGCTGGAGGACGCCCGGCGCGAGCTGCTGGCGCTCGCCGCCGGTCGCTCCCGCACGGACCCGCGAGAGGTCGCCCCGGCCTCCATCGCCGCGGTGCGTCGGGGGGATGTGGCAGAGTTCCAGTGACCCCGAACCTCGTCGAAAGAGTCGTATGCCCATCGCTGCCGATGACCCCCGCCTGACGACCGCCTACACCGCGGCCACCACCCGCTACGACGACGTGCCGTTCGCTCGTGCCGGCGCCAGCGGCATCCCGCTTCCGCGCATCTCGCTCGGTCTCTGGCAGAACTTCGGTCGCGACCGCTCGATCGAGACGCAGCGCGAGATCCTGCTGCACGCGTTCGACCGCGGCGTCGTGCACATCGACCTGGCCAACAACTACGGCCCGCCCTACGGCGCCGCCGAGTCCACGCTCGGCACGGTGCTCGCGAGCGATCTGGGCCGATACCGCGACGAGCTGTTCCTCACCAGCAAGGCCGGTTACGACATGTGGCCGGGGCCGTACGGCGACGGCGGCTCGCGCAAGTACCTCACGCGGTCGCTCGAGCAGAGCCTGCGCCGGCTCGGCATCGACCACGTCGACGTCTTCTACTCGCACCGCCCCGACCCCGAGACGCCTCTCGAGGAGACCGTGCAGGCGCTGGTCGACATCGTCCGCAGTGGCAAGGCGCTCTACGTCGGCATCTCGAACTACCCGGCCGAGCTCACGCGTCGTGCGCACGAGCTGCTCGCCGGCGAGGGCGTGCGCCTGCTGCTGCACCAGCCGCGGTACTCGCTGTTCGACCGCCGCCCGGAGGAGGACCTGTTCCCCCTGCTGCGCGAACTGCAGGTGGGCAGCGCCGTGTTCTCCCCGCTCGCCCAGGGGCTGCTGACGGCCAAGTACATCGACGGCGTCGTTCCCGACGACTCCCGCGCCGCGAACAGCTTCTTTCTCGACGGCTCGGCGCTCACCGACGACTACCTGCGCCGCATCCGCGGCATCGCGGGCATCGCGGATGAGGCGGGCCTGTCGATCCCGCAGCTGGCGATCGCGTGGGTGCTGCGCGACCCGGTGGTGACCACCGCGATCATCGGTGCGTCGCGGCCCGGTCAGATCGACGACGCGATCACCGCGAGCAAGGCCGAGCTGCCCGCCGAGGTCATCACGGCGCTCGACGAGTTCGCGGCACCGATCGGCAGCGCCACCGCCTGATCCGTCATACGCAGAAAGAGGGGCCGGTCGGAACATCCGACCGGCCCCTCTTTCTGCGCGGGCGCGTCAGACGGCCTCGGGTCGCCGGATGCTCTCGGCGCCACCGTCGACGAAGATGATCTGGCCGGTCACGTAGGCGTTGTCCTCGCTGGTGAGCCAGGCGAGCAGGTTCGCCACGGCGCGGGGGTGGGCGGCGGGTCCGCCGTACGGTGCGGGGGCGCCGGCGTCGAGCGCGGCCCGGCCCTCCTCGGTCTCGAGCGCCGCCGCGGTCATGGGGGTCAGGATGACGCCGGGAGCGACCGCGTTCAGGGCGATGCCCGCCTTCGCCCACTCGGCCGTCGGCGCGGTGCGCCGCACCCAGCGGGCGATCGACAGCTTCGAGGTCGTGTACAACACGCTGGAGCCGGTCGCGTTCGCCGTGGCCCCGAGCGATTCGGCGAAGGCGAGCGCCTCGGCCTCGTCGCCCGATTCGATGCGCCGCAGCAGTTCCTCGTCGACCTCCTCGAGCGCCGCCAGCGACGCGACGACGGCGGCGCGCGGGGCTTCGGAGCGGGCCAGCAAGGGCCGCAGGCCTTCGAGCGTCGCGACGGCGCCGAAGTGGTTCACCGCGACGGTGACCGGTGCCGGCACCACGAGCCCCGCGACGGCCAGGACGCCATCCAGGACGCCGCCGCTGATGCGGGTGGCGTCGGCGACCAGCTTCTCGCGCCCCTCGGTCGTGGTCAGGTCGGCGTCGATGTCCGCATCGTGGAGGTCGACGCCGATGACGCGGTGCCCGTCGGCTCGCAGCTTCTCGGCGGTCTCCTTGCCGATGCCGGATGCCGAGCCGGTGACGAGGTAGGTACGGGTCATGGGAGGTGCCTTTCATCGTTGAGGAGCCATGCCGGCAGGAGATTCAGCAGTTGCTGCTGGATCCGTTCCGCAGGCTCCGGGTGTTCGCTTCCGATCCACTCGACGAGCACGCTCAGCGTCCCGCCGGCGACGTAGCGCGCGGCGACGTCGGCGTCGAGGTGCGGGGGTGCGGTCGCGAGCATCGTTCCGCGCGCTTGCGCGGCGAACGCGTCCTGCACCGCGCGGTGCGCCTCGGTGGTCCGGCCGGAGAGTACGCCCGCGTACAACGCGCGATTGCGGGAGAAGGCCTCGACCAACTGCGTCGTCGTGGTCACCGCGGTCTCGCGGGAGGTCCGTGTCCGACGCAACGCCAGGTCCACCTGCTCGATGCCGGCGAAGGCCTCCGAGAGCACCGCGACCGCGAGGGCGTCGAGGTCGCGGTATTGCGCGTAGAAGGCGGATCTGCTGATCCCGGCGGCATCGACGATCGCGGAGACCGTGATCGCCGCGTTCCGGGACGAGAGCGACTCGACCGCCGCGAGGATCGCGGCCCGCGTGCGGGCGGGACGCGGATCCTCGGCACGGGTCATGCCTCGAACCTAACATTTTCCATACAGCTGTAGGAAAAATATGGACGGCATCGAAGCTGCGGATGCCGCGCACCGCCCGGTGCACGCAGGCGAACCGGCGGGCTCAGGTCACCGGGCTCAGGTCACCGGGCTCAGGTCAGGAGGGCGCGTTCGTGCGTGCGGCGGCGTCGGTCGTCACGCGGAGGACGTGCGTGATATTGGCGTGGAGGCCGGGATCGTCGACGTCCGTGCTGCGTACGACCAGCGCCGCCGTGCCGTAGACGAGCGTCATACCGAGAGGCAGCTCTACGCGCGCGTCCCGTCCCATCAGTGCCGCGGCGACCCGATCCACCATCGCATCGACGGTGACGGCGAGATCGCCGGTGAGCGCTGCGCGGTCGAAGAAGAACATGTTGATCACGCGGCGGTGGGTCACGACGAAGTCGGCGTAGAACGACCGGGCGGCGTCGGCCCGTTCGCTGGGGTCGTCGAGGTGCTCGATCCGCTCGAGGCCCGCTGCTGCGTCGGCGATGACCGGGCTCATGAGCGCTTCGACGATGTCGTCCCGGGAGCGGAAGTGGTGATAGATCGCCGGCTTGGAGACGCCTAAGCGGTCCGCGATCATCTGCAACGACGTCCCCGCCAGGCCGTTGCGTCCGAACAGCTCCGCCGCCACGGACAGCAGCCGTTCTCGCCCCCCGCGCGTGCGCTTGAGGCTCCGCGGGTCGGGCGTGGCGTTGTCGAGCTGGTCGTCGATCATCGAGCCCAACTTACCATTCGTACAGTTCTGTAGTAACTTACCGTTCGTTAAGTTACGACGACGGACGCGAGGAGTCCCGATGCCCTCTTGGTACGACCAGCTGATCGACAGCTTCACGTTGGACAACACACCGCTGCTGATCTCCGCGGCGGTGACGTTCTTCATCGGCTATCTCGAGTACATGTACTCGTTCGCCCTCATCCGACGGGAGAAGAAGGCGCCCTACCCGGTCTGGATGCACACGTTCTATCTCGCGCACGACAGCAGCTGGGCGGTGATCATGTTGTTCGCGGCATCGCGCAACGACTGGAACTGGTTCCTCACCGCCTGCGGCGTCGCGTTGCTCGTATGGAACGTCTTCGAGGTGTACAACATCACGAAGGTCATCACCGTCGAACGCCAGGAGGTGTACGGCGACTATGTGAGAGGTGAGGTCAGCGTCGGCCGAGCCGTGTTGCTGACCGGCATCCAGATCCCGGCGATGTTCGCGCTGGTGTGGATACTGATCGGGTTCATGGGCGAGGGATCCATCCTGCAGTGGTTCCTCTTCACGAACATGCTGATCGCGGCAGCGCCGGGTGTGCTGTGGCTCAAGCGAGGCGCCCGCGAGGGCACGCGCTACGGTTCGAGCGTCGGGCTCGCCATCGTCATCCTGCTGGGGACGATCAACACGTTCCTCCCGGGCGCCAACATGTGGGTGCTGGCGATGCCGGAGGTCTTCAGTAACTGGGTCTTCTACGTCACCGGAGCCGTGTTCGTGGCGATCGCGGCGTTCAATCTCGCGACGGTCCTCCGACTGCCCGCGAAGACTCCGACGACGGAGATCCCGAAGCCGGTGTGGTGAGGCGCCGGCCTCGTTCCTGATCGGGGTGCGGCGCGCGCACCGCACCCCGATCAGTGGGATCGGGAGGACCGGCGGATGACCGCTCTCGCCGGAGCCACAGATGCACGGATCGATGCCAGCTGAGGGCGAAGGCGCGGGATACCGACGGGATCACGGTGGGGCCGGGATGTGCCACGAGGGCAGCTTCGGAAGTGACCAGTGGAGGGGCTGACGGGAATCGAACCCGCGCTATCTGCTTGGGAAGCAGAAGTTCTGCCATTGAACTACAGCCCCGAACGCCCGAAGGCGTCGGCTCAGCATAGCAAAGCGCCGGATCGCTAGGCTGGGCCCGTGCTGCTCTCGGATCGCGACATCAAGCAGGAACTCGGCTCTGGACGCATCGGGCTGGAGCCGAGCGACCCTCGGATGATCCAGCCGTCGAGCGTCGATGTGCGCCTCGACCGGTACTTCCGGTTGTTCGACAACCACAAGTACCCCTTCATCGATCCGGCGGTCGACCAGCCCGAGCTCACTCGGCTCATCGAGGTCGCTCCCGACGAGCCGTTCATCCTGCATCCCGGCGAGTTCGCGCTGGGTGCCACCTACGAGAGCGTGACGCTGCCGGATGACGTGGCGGCGCGCCTCGAGGGCAAGTCGTCGCTCGGGCGGCTCGGGCTGCTCACCCACTCGACGGCGGGATTCATCGACCCGGGCTTCACCGGTCACGTCACGCTCGAGCTCTCGAACGTCGCCACGCTGCCGATCAAGCTCTGGCCGGGGATGAAGATCGGTCAGCTCTGCTTCTTCCGCCTCACCTCGCCCGCCGAGAATCCCTATGGATCCGGTCCCTACGGCAACCGGTACCAGGGGCAGCGGGGCCCGACCGCATCCCGTTCGTTCCAGAACTTCCACGTCACCGACGTCGGTGTGACGGATGCGGGAGCCACCGGCGGCTGAGCCGCACACCCTCGCCCGGCGGTAAAATCGCCATGCGACCACAGGGAGGAGCGCACGTGAGCGCGCAGGATGTGATCGAGGACTACCGCGTTCTCACCGACCCGCCCGACGCCCTGCACTCCGTGGTGGAACTCGCGGCCTTCGTCGCCGAAGTCCCGATGGCGACGATCAACATCATCACCGTCGACGCGCAGTACCAGCTCGCCGCCGTGGGATTCGATGCGTCGATCTGCCGCCGCGAGGACTCCATGTGCGCGTTGTCGCTGCGCGCGGGAAAGCCCGTGGCTGTGCCCGACGCGAGCAAGGACGACCGCTTCCGCGACAATCCCTTCGTGACCGGTGTGTTGGGGCACGTGCGCTTCTACGCGAACCACCCGCTGGTGCTCGACGGTGAGACGATCGGCACGCTCTGCGTGTTCGACACCGAGCCGCGCGAGATCGACGAGCACCGGCGTGCGCTTCTCGCCGTGCTGGCCGCGCGGGTCGTCGACATTCTGCAGCTCGATCGCCAGACCCGCTATCTGCGCACCGTGCTGAATCAGAGCGAGCAGTTGCGCAGCGAGCTGCGCCGCTCCAACGACCATCTCTCGGCGTTCGCCGGGCAGATCAGCCACGACCTGGCGAGCCCGCTCACGGCGGTCACGATGTCGCTGGAGCTGCTGCACGAGGAGTTCGAAGCCGACTCCGCGCTCCCGCCGGTCATGGAGGGCTGGGTCGAGACCGGGCTCCGCGGCACGTCGCGCATGGGGGGCATGATCCGCGACATCCTGAGCTTCGCCCGTCTGGGCGGCGTGCTGCAGAAGCATCCCGCCGACCTCGCGCACGTGGTGCGCGACGCCCTGGGCGACGTCGGCGTGAAGGCGGACGACCCACGGGTGACGATCGCCGAGCTCCCGGTCGTCTCGGGTGATGTCAGCCAGCTGCGCGCCGTGCTGCAGAACCTCTTGAGCAACGCCCTCAAGTTCGGGGGCGACGATCCGCGCATCGAGGTCTCGTCCGAACGCGAGGACGACGGGTGGTGCATCCAGGTCGCCGACCGTGGGCGCGGCATCGACCCGGGCGACACCGAGCGCGTGTTCGATCCGCTCGTGCGCGGTCAGAGCGACGTCGAGGGGACCGGTATCGGCCTGTCGACCTGCCGTCGCATCGTGCAGGCCCACGGCGGCACCATCGGCATCGCGCCCCGCGAGGGCGGCGGGAGCGTGGCGTGGTTCTGGTTGCCCGACGAGGAGAGCGTCGTGGATGACCCGCCGCACGCCGAGGCGTGCGCGCGGGCCGGCGAGGCGTAACGACGAGAACGCACGCCCCGCCGGATGACCGGCGAGGCGTGCGTTGCGGGTGGAGCGTTCAGATGCGCGGGTCGGTGTCCGACCCGACGGGGCCCTCTCCCGGGCCGAAGCCGCGGTGGCGGTTGCCGCCCTCCGCGTCGTGCGGGTGCGGCCGGTGGCCTCGGTGGCACGGCTCGTCGCCGTGACCGCGGGGGTCGCCCCACGGCGCGGTCCCGCGGGGGTCGCCTCCGAAGCGGCGCCCGAAGCCCCGGAATCCCGGGCCGAACCCGCCCCGGCCGAAGGGGCCGAAGCCGCGCGGGCCGAAGCCGTGACGGCCGCGGCCGCGCCGTTCGGCGCGCTCGGCGTCGGTGAGGCTCTCGCCGACCCGATCGGTGATGGTGCGGAGTGTGGCGAGGGTCGTGGCGAGCGCCTCGGCGTCGACGGAGCCCTCGGCTTCGGCGCGGAGCGCGGTGAGACGCTCCTCGACCCGCGCGAGGATCGCGCGCCCGGCGGCAGTGGGGCGCCAGGCGCCCTTCTCCTCCTCGGCCCAGCCGTGCTCGTAGAGGCCGTGCAGGGCGGGGCCGGCGAATCCGCGGTGATGGTCGTGGTCTGGACGGCTCTCGTCGGTGGTGGTGGCGGCGTCGAGGGCGCGCAGGGCTGCCCACTCGTGCCGGGCGATGCCCTCTTCGCGGAGGATGCGTCGTCGTCGGGCGGCGACGACCTGTCGCAGCGCCCGCAGCTGATGCCCGAGGCGATGCTCGGGCGTGGTGTTGTTCGTGTCGTCCGTCATGGGACGTCCTTCCTCTGGGTGCTGGTTCCGCCAGCATTACTTGTCATTGTGCATGCATATGTAGGATGACATGCAGATGCGTTCCATGTCAAGCAGCATGTAAATTCGGAGGATGTCCTCGGAGCGCCCCCACGACCCCGCCGGTGAACCGGCCGATCCCGCAGAGGCGATCGCGGCGGCGCTCGGACGCATCCGCGGCCCACGCGGTCCGCGCGGCATGCGGGGTCCGGAGCGCGAGGGCGGGGCCGACCCCCACCACGCCCACGGCGGCATGCACGGCCACGGTCCGCGCGGACCGTTCGGTCACGGCGGGCTGCCGCCCGGGCCCCCGTGGATGATGCCGGGCGGCCGCGGCGGCCCCGCGCGGATGCGGCTGCTCGACGCGTTGGCGGCGGCATCCACGCCCCTGTCGGTGAGCGAGATCGGCGAGGCCATCGGCGTCGATCAGCCCCGCGCGTCGCGACTGGTGCAGCAGGCGGTCGAGTTCGAGCTGGTGCGCCGGGAAGCCGACCCGGACGACGCGCGCCGCACCCGCATCGCGCTGACCCCGCGGGGTTCGGCGCTCGCGCACGGCTTCCGCGGTGAGCGCCGCGAGGCGATCCGCACCGCGCTGTCGAGCTTCAGCGACGCCGAGCAGCAGGATCTCGCCCGTCTGCTGGCGAAACTGGCCGACGCCTGGCCTCGCTGACCCAATACCTCCCGTCGCGGTCGCAGGCAAGAGCGACGACGTCGTTCAGCGCGAATTCGTAGGGTGGTGCGGTGAGTGAACGCGTCGACGCCCCCGCGCCCCCGTCCGATCCGCACCCCGGACGCCGCGTCGCACCCTGGGTGTTCTGGCCCGCCGCGGTCGTCGTCCTCTCCTTCAGCGCCTTCGCGATCTTCTTCCCCGCGGCCGCCGAGATCTTCTTCGGCACCATCCAGACGACCGTGGTCAACGCGTTCAACTGGTACTACGTGCTCATCGCCGCGTTCTTCGTGGCCTTCGCCGTGTTCGTCGGGTTCAGCCGTTTCGGCGACATCAAGCTCGGCCGCGACGCCGACGAGCCCGAGTTCTCTCTCGGCGCATGGTTCTCGCTCCTCTTCGCCGCCGGTATGGGCATCGGTCTCGTCTTCTACGGGGTGAGCGAGCCCCTCAGCCATTACGTGGACCCGCGGCCCGGCGTCGAGGGCACACCCGCGCAGCTGGCGCAGTCGGCGCTCACGCAGACCTACCTGCACTGGGGCGTGCACGCGTGGGCGATGTACGTGGTGGTCGGTCTCGCGCTGGCGTACGCCATCCATCGCCGTCGTCGGCCGATCTCGATCCGTTGGGCGCTCGAGCCGCTGCTCGGCAAGCGCGTGCGCGGCGGATGGGGCAACGCCATCGACACGGTCGCGCTCGCCGGCACCATCTTCGGTGTCGCCACCTCGCTCGGTCTCGGTGTGCTGCAGATCGGCGCGGGCCTTCAGGTGGCGGGCCTGCCCGAGCCCGACATGCTGATGAACATCGCCATCATCGGCATCATCACCCTCTTCGTGCTCTTCTCGGTGCTGTCGGGCGTCAGCCGCGGGATGAAGTGGCTCTCGAGCTTCAACCTGATGCTGGCCGCCGCGCTGCTCGTGTTCGTGCTGACCTTCGGTCAGACCGAGTACCTGCTGCGCGAGTGGGTGCAGTCGATCGGTGCCTACCTGCAGAACTTCGTCGGGCTGAGCTTCACCGTGAGCGCCTTCCAGGGCACCGCCGGCGAGGAGTGGCAGGCGGCGTGGACCTCGTTCTACTGGGGCTGGTGGATCTCGTGGGCGCCCTTCGTCGGCATCTTCATCGCCCGTGTGAGCAAGGGGCGCACCGTCCGGCAGTTCGTGATGGGCGTGCTCATCGTCCCGACGCTCGTCGGCATCCTGTGGTTCGCCGTCCTCGGCGGGTCCGCGCTCTACCAGGAGATGCAGAACCCCGGCTCGATGCTCGACGGCGAGGGCGGGGTCGACCTGCAGGGCGCGCTGTTCCAGCTCTTCCAGCATCTGCCGGCCGCCCCCGTGCTGACGATCGGGGCCATCATCCTGATCGCGATCTTCTTCGTCACCTCCGCCGACTCGGGCGCGCTCGTGATGGGCATGCTCGCCACGGGCGGCACCCCCGAGCCCGCGCGCTGGGTGCGCATCTTCTTCACCCTGGCCACGTCGCTGCTGGCCATCGCGCTGCTGATCGCGGGTGGACTCACCGCGCTGCAATCGGCGGCGATCCTCATCGCCCTGCCCTTCAGCATCATCATGCTGCTCATGTGCTGGTCGACGATCGTCGCCTTCCAGCGCGAGCGACGCGTGTACGACCGGGTGCAGCAGGCCCAGCTGCTCGAGCAGATCGGCGAGCATTACGGCCTCGAGGTCGAAGAGGCCAATGAGGGCGGTCTGCGGTGGCCGAGCTGGATGCGGCGCGAGAGCCGCACGCCCCGCGAGTAGCGTGGAGAGGTGACCGTCGACATCCACCGCGCGCCGCTCCGCGAGATCCCGGCTGACACGCTCTACCGGATCCTGTGGCTGCGCGTGCAGGTGTTCGTGGTCGAGCAGGAGGCCGCCTACCCCGAGCTCGACGGGCGTGACCTCGAGCCCGACGCCGAGCTGCTGTGGGCCGAGGAGGGCGGGCAGGTCATCGCGACCCTCCGCGTGCTGCACGACGGCGACAACGCGAGGATCGGCCGCGTGGCGACGGCGCTGAGCGCCCGTGGACGCGGTGTCGCGGCCGACCTGATGCGCCCCGCGGTCGCGCGTGCCGAGGAGCGGTGGCCGCGGCATCCGATCCTCCTCGACGCCCAGCAGCACCTCGCGCCCTGGTACGGACGCTTCGGGTTCGCGGCCGACGGCGACGTGTTCCACGAGGACGGCATCCCGCACGTGCCGATGCGACGCGGCGTGCGCTGAGGGGAATTCCTCGCCGGGGGAGGCGTTGTCGCCCCTATGAGCACAGTAGGAATCATCGGAGCAGGACACATCGGTTCGACCCTCGCCCAGGGGCTGGTCGACCGCGGCTACGACGTCGTGATCAGCAACTCCCGCGGGCCCGAGACGCTGGCGGACCTGGTGGCATCGCTCGGTTCGTCCGCGCGCGCCGCCACACCGCAGGAGGCCGCCGAGGCGGGCGAGTTCGTCATCGTGACGGTGCCGCTGAAGGCGCTGGAGCAGGTGCCGGTCGCGCCCCTCGCCGGCAAGATCGTGCTCGACACCAACAACTACTACTGGGAGCGCGACGGCCGCATCGCCGCGCTCGACGAGAAGCGCACGACGACGTCGCAGATGCTGCAGGAGCACCTGCCCGCATCCACCGTGGTGAAGGCGTTCAACCACATCACATCGGCCGACATCCTGACCGACGGAACCCCCGCGGGCACGGCGGATCGCCGCGCGCTCGCGACGGCCGGCGACGACGAGAGCGGCGTCGCCCTCGTCACCGCGCTCTACGACGCCTTCGGCTACGACACGGTGAACATCGGCCCGTTGGCCGACAGCTGGCGCGTCGAGCGCGACCAGCCCGCCTACGTCGTGCGGCAGAACGCCGCCGAGCTCGAGGCGAACCTGGCCCGCGCCACCCGCTGACCCGCGAGCGCGGCTCCCGCCGCGCGCGGGCACCCGGCTCGACGCGCCCGCGCATCCGGGCCGACGCGCCCGGGTCACGCTCCGCGCCCCCGCACCTTGGCCGAGCGCACATCCGGTGGCCGAGCGCACATGCCGGACGATGTGCGCTCGGCGACGGGGTATGCGCTCGCCGGAGGTTGGGGTGGGCGTAGGGCCGCCGCGGGCGCGCTCCCGTGCGGGCGCGAGACCGGGCGCGCTCGGAGCCGGCGCGAGCGAGAGTGGGGCGCTCGTGCTGGCCGAGCGCACATCCGGTGGTCGAGCGCACATGCCGGACGGTATGCGCTCGGCGACGGGATGTGCGCTCGCGGGGATGGGGTGGGCGCGCGAGGGCGAGACCCGCGCGCGAGACCGGGGGCGGGCGGGACCCGCGCGGGACCTGAGCGCGCGAGCTAGCGGGCGGGGCGGGCGGCGGCGCGGACGGGGATGAGCAGCGCGAGCCCGATCAGCAGGATGAGCACGATGCCGAGGATGCCCCAGTACTGGGCGCCGCCGATCGTGACGAAGACGCCGAACGCGGTGGGGGCCAGGAACACCGCGGCGCGGCCCGTGGTCGCGTACAGGCCGAACACCTCGCCCTCCCGGCCGGCGGGGATGAGGCGCGCCAGGAACGTGCGGGATGCCGACTGCGCCGGTCCCACGAACAGGCAGAGGATCAGGCCGAAGATCCAGAACATCGTCTGCCCGCCGTCGTGGAACAGGAACACGCACAGTCCGCTGATCACCAGGCCCACGAGCGAGACCAGGATGAGCGGCTTCGGGCCGAACCGGTCGTCGAGGCTGCCGGACGCGATCGTCGCGACACCCGCGACGACGTTGGCGACGATGGCGAAGACGATGACCTCGCTGGGCGAGAAGCCGAACGTGCCGGCGGCGAGGATGCCGCCGTAGGTGAAGACGCCGGTGAGGCCGTCGCGGAACACAGCGCTCGAGAGCAGGAAGTAGACGGTGTGCCGGCTCTCGCGCCAGAGCCGCGCGATGTTGCGGAAGAGCAGGCGGTACGACTCGAAGAACCCGATCCGCTCCGGCGCGACGAAGAGCGGCTTGTTCTCGGGGACGGCGAAGAACACCGGGATCGCCGACAGCGCGAACCACGCTGCCGCGACGAGCATCGAGACCCGGATGGCGAGGCCGTCCTCGCTGGTCACCCCGAAGAGGCCGACCTCGGGGTTGATGAAGCCGAAGTAGACGATGAGCAGCAGCACGATGCCGCCGATGTAGCCCATGCCCCATCCGAAGCCCGAGACCTTGCCGATGGTGCTCGGGGTGGAGATCTGCGCGAGCATCGCGTTGTAGTTGACCCCGGCCAGCTCGAAGAAGACGGTGCCGATCGCGAGCAGGGCCAGCCCGAACCACAGGTACGCCGGATCGGGCTCGACGAAGAACATGAGGGCGAGCGCGACGACCACGACGGCGGTGTTGATCGCGAGCCAGCGCTTGCGGTGCGCCGAGATGTCGGAGCGCTGACCGGTGACCGGCGCCGTGATCAGCACGATGATGCCGGCGCCGGCGAGGGCCCACGAGAGCGCGGCGGACGTGGAGGTCGCGTCACCGAACGAGGAGCTCGTGAGGTACACCGAGAACACGAACGTCGTGGCGAGGGCGTTGAAGGCGGCCGAGCCCCAGTCCCACAGGCCCCACGCGATGACCGGGCCCCGGCGCGTGCGCCCCGCGGTGGTCGTGGATGCGGTGCGTGTCGGGACGGGCGCGGACGCTCCGGAATCGGCGGACATGTGCGGCACGGTAGGACCCTTCGGTGAACAGCCGGTGCGTCCGCGGCGGCGCCGCCGCGACTGCGCTCAGCGTAACGCGGGTGCGCCGCGACGGCAGGATGACGCGGGCGGCACCCGATCCTGAGAACTTGATATCAGCGGGCTCAAGTTCAATTGACACGATGAACGGGGCGCGATACCGTTGAGTCATCGCGACTCAGGTTCGAGTCGCCCCAGACTTTTCAGTTCACACGAAGGAGAAACACATGCCCCGTGCAGTTGGAATCGACCTCGGTACGACGAACTCCGTCGTCAGCGTCCTCGAGGGTGGTGAGCCGAAGGTCATCGCCAACGCCGAGGGCTTCCGCACCACCCCCTCCGTCGTCGCCTTCACGAAGGACGGCGAGGTGCTGGTCGGCGAGACCGCCAAGCGCCAGGCCGTGACGAACGTCGACCGCACGCTCACCTCGGTGAAGCGTCACATGGGTACCGACTGGAAGACCCAGGCGATCGACGGCAAGGCGTACACGCCTCAGGAGATCTCGGCCCGCATCCTGCAGAAGCTCAAGCGCGACGCCGAGCAGTACCTCGGTGACACCGTCACCGACGCCGTCATCACGGTGCCCGCGTACTTCAACGACGCCGAGCGCCAGGCCACGAAGGAGGCCGGTGAGATCGCGGGCCTCAACGTGCTCCGCATCATCAACGAGCCGACCGCCGCCGCCCTGGCCTACGGCCTCGACCGCGGCAAGGAGGACGAGCTCATCCTCGTCTTCGACCTCGGTGGCGGAACCTTCGACGTCTCGCTGCTCGAAGTGGGCAAGGACGACGACTTCTCGACCATCCAGGTGCGCTCCACCTCGGGCGACAACCGCCTCGGCGGTGACGACTGGGACCAGCGCGTCGTCGACTACCTGATCAAGCAGTTCAAGGACACCACCGGCGTCGACGTCTCGGGTGACAAGATCGCGCTGCAGCGCCTCAAGGAGGCTGCAGAGCAGGCCAAGAAGGAGCTCTCCAGCTCCACCTCGACCTCGATCAACCTGCCCTACCTGTCGCTGACCGACTCGGGCCCCGTGTCGCTGTCGGAGACGCTGACGCGCGCCAAGTTCGAGGACCTCACCAAGGACCTCCTCGACCGCACGAAGAAGCCCTTCGACGACGTCATCCGCGAGGCCGGCATCAAGGTGGCCGACATCGACCACGTCGTGCTCGTCGGTGGATCGACCCGCATGCCCCAGGTCACCGAGCTCGTCAAGAAGCTCACCGGCGGCCAGGAGCCCAACAAGGGTGTGAACCCGGACGAGGTCGTCGCCGTCGGCGCCGCTCTCCAGGCCGGTGTCCTCAAGGGCGAGCGCAAGGACGTCCTGCTCATCGACGTGACCCCCCTGAGCCTCGGTATCGAGACCAAGGGCGGCATCATGACGAAGCTCATCGAGCGCAACACCGCCATCCCGACCAAGCGCAGCGAGACCTTCACGACCGCCGACGACAACCAGCCGTCTGTGGCCATCCAGGTCTTCCAGGGCGAGCGCGAGTTCACCCGCGACAACAAGCCGCTGGGCACGTTCGAGCTGACCGGCATCGCGCCGGCGCCGCGCGGCATCCCGCAGGTCGAGGTGACCTTCGACCTGGACGCCAACGGCATCGTGCACGTGTCGGCCAAGGACAAGGGCACCGGCAAGGAGCAGTCGATGACGATCACCGGCGGCTCGTCGCTGCCGAAGGAAGACATCGAGCGCATGGTGCGCGAGGCCGAGGAGCACGCCTCCGAGGACAAGAAGCGCCGCGAGTCCGCCGAGACCCGCAACCAGGCCGAGACACTCGCGTACTCCGTCGACAAGCTGATCTCGGAGAACGCCGACAAGCTGCCCGCCGAGGTCAAGGACTCCGTGCAGGCGGATGTCGACGCGCTCAAGACGGCGCTCGCCGGTGAGGACGACGACGCGGTCAAGACCGCGTTCGACAAGCTGAGCCAGAGCCAGGGTGCGATCGGCGAGGCCATCTACCAGCAGGCGCAGGCTCAGGGCGAGACCCCGGACCCGGCCGCCACCGACCCGGGCGACGGCACCGTGCCGAACCCCGAAGAGGATGTCGTCGACGCCGAAGTCGTCGACGACGAAGACGACAAGAAGTAAGACGGAATCATGACCGACAAGAACCGCGAAGAGCCGTACGGCGACGACGAGGTTCGGCCGGGCGCAGAGGGGTCGGAGGCTTCGGCCTCCGGCCCCGCTCCGCAGGAGCCGGAGCTGACCGTGGACGACATCCTCGGCGCCGAGCAGAACGTCGATGCTGCCGCGGAGGACGCCGCGACCGGCGACCTCGAGACCGCGCTGCTGAACGATCTCAAGCGCCTGCAGGCCGAGTACGCCAACTACCGTCGTCGCACCGAAGAGCAGCGGGAGGTCGAGATCGAGCGCGCCAAGGGCTCGGTCGCGAAGGGCCTGCTGCCGGTGCTCGACGATCTCGACCGCGCCGACAAGCACGGCGACCTCACCGAGGGCACCCCGTTCACCGCGATCGCCGAGAAGCTGCGCGGCGTCGCCGAGCGCATCGGACTCACCACCTTCGGGCAGGCGGGCGACGCGTTCGACCCGCAGCAGCACGAAGCGATCTTCCAGCAGCCCACTCCGGGTGCGAGCACGGCGACCGTGCTCGAGGTGGTCGAACTCGGCTACCGGCTGGGCTCGGTCGAACTGCGTCCCGCGAAGGTCGTGGTCGCCGTGCCGGCGGACTAGGAGGCGGATGTGGCCAGCCAGGACTGGTTCGACAAGGACTTCTACGCCGTGCTCGGCGTGTCCAAGGACGTCGCCGACGCGGATCTGAAGAAGACGTACCGCAAGCTCGCCCGCAAGTACCACCCGGACTCCAATCAGGGTGATGCCGCGGCCGAGGCGAAGTTCAAGGAGATCAGCGAGGCGTACGCCGTGCTGAGCGACAAGGAGCAGCGCGAGGAGTACGACCAGATCCGTGCCATGGGCTCCGGTGCCCGCTTCACGGCGGGCGGCCAGAACGCGGGCGGGTTCGAGGACGTGTTCTCGCGCTTCGGCCAGGGCCGCGGAGGCGGGCGCGTCGACCCCGACGACTTCGGGGACTTCTTCTCGATGTTCGACCGCGGCGGATCCGGCGGGTTCGGGTCCGGGCGCTTCGGCCAGACCACGGGCGGCTACCGCGGGTTCGGTGGTCCCAGCAAGGGCGCCGACGTCACCGCGCGGACGACGCTCGACTTCGCGACCGCCGTCGGCGGTGAGACGATCAGCCTGCAGGGCGAGGACGGCAAGCCGTTCAAGGTGAAGATCCCCGCGGGGGTCTCCGACGGACAGAAGATCCGCCTGCGCGGACGTGGCCGCCCGTCTCCGGACGGCGGCGAGGCCGGCGACATCGTCGTTCAGGTGGCCGTGCGGCCGCATCCCGTGTTCACCCGTGACGGGCTGAACCTGCGGCTGACCGTGCCGATCACCTTCACCGAGGCGACGCTCGGCGCGACGATCGAGGTGCCCACCCTGGGCGGCGAGACCGTGCGACTGCGCGTCGCACCGGGCACGCCCTCGGGCCGGGTGCTGCGGGTCAAGGGCCGCGGCGTCCACACGCAGAAGGGCACCGGCGATCTGCTCGCCGAGGTGCAGGTGGCCGTGCCCACCCACCTCGACGACGCCGCTCGCGAGGCGCTCGAACGGTTCCAGGAGCTGGAGCCGCAGGAGAACCCGCGCGCCGAGCTTCTGGCCAAGGCGCGCGGCTGACACCGTCGGCGCGGGGCCGCCTCATCCACACGGGATGCGGATGCGCCCCGCGCGACGGACGACGAGAGGAACGACGGCGGTGAGAGACATGTCGGACGATGAGATCGACGAGGACGCACCCGTCTTCGCCATCGCCACGGCGGCGGAGCTCGCCGGGATGCACCCCCAGACGTTGCGGCAGTACGACCGGCTCGGGCTGGTCGTGCCCGCCCGCACCAAGGGCGGGTCGCGCCGGTATTCGGTGCGCCACGTGGGCCAGCTCCGCGAAGTGGCGCGGCTGTCCTCGGACGGCATGAGCCTGCCCGCGATCTCGCGCATCATCGAGCTCGAGAACCGGGTGCGCGAACTGCACCTGCGGGTGCGCGACCTCGAGACCCAGGTGCGCGTGGAACGCGACCGCCGGCCGGGCGCCCGCGTCTTCGCCGCCGGTGCCACCGGTTCGGTCATCAGCCTCCGCTCGGGCACGCGCGTCCGCCGCGCCACCGACATCGTCGTGTGGCGCCCGCTGCGCGAACTGCCGCCGCCCGCCGAGTAGACCCCGGCCGCTCACGAACGCCCCCTCCCGCCCGGAGGGGGCGTTCGTGCGTGATGCGTAGAAACCGCGTAGCGCGTGCAACGGGCATCCACTAAGGTGAGGCTTACCTAAGCACTTACCCGAGCGCGGTCATCGCCTCCTTTCGCGGTCCTCCGGAACGAGGGGTGATCGTCGCGCCCGGACACAGCCCGCACGAAAGGTCTGCCTCTTGTCCCGCACGTTCACAACCCGGGTCGCCGCGGTCGCCGCCCTCGTCGCCCTGCTGGCGACGGGCGCCGCACCGGCGTCGGCCGCCACGGCGCGCACCAATCTCGCGCTGGGGGCCGATGTCACGGTCAGCTCCACGCATCCCCACAACAACTACGCCCTGTCGGGCGCGAACCTCGTCGACGGATCCCCCACCACGCGATGGGCGGCCGCGGATGACGCGACCCTGCCCCTCACGATCGACCTGACCTTCGCCTCCGAGATCACGTTCTCGGAGATCGTGCTGGCCGAGTACCTGGATGCGGGCACGGCGCCGCGTGTCGGTGCCTACGAGCTGCAGGAGTGGTCCGCGCAGACCGCGAGCTGGGAGACCTTCGAGAGCGCGTCCGGAATCGGGCGGTCCGCAACCGTCACCGGATTCGAGCCCGTGACGACCGAACGCCTGCGCGTGGCGATCACGAGCCTGCGCCAGGGAGAGATCTACACGCCGACGCTCACCGAGATCCAGGTCTTCGCCGAGGCATCGGCGCCGACGTCGCCCGGCGAGGAGCAGCCCCCCGCCGCGGACGACCCGTACATCGCCATGCACACGACGCCCGCGGGCGCCGTGGATGTCGCCGCGGACGCCGAGGTGACGCCGATCGACGGGACCTCGGCCGGCAGCGGCCACTCGCTGCGCCTGGTCGACTCGGGGGACGATCTCGTCGTCCAGCGCGTGGCCGAGGACTCGGGCGCGGTCACGCAGTCGCTCGACCTGTCGTCGCAGCTCGATGCGGTCTCCGACGCGACCGCATCCCTCGACTACGACGCGGGCACCCCCTACCGTCACAACCTCTATCTGCGGGGCACGAAGGACGGCAGCGAGGTGTTCGTGCGCGTCGTGACGCCCGGCGCCGACGTGCTGGAGCATCCGGCGACGACGATCGAGACCCTGTCGGCGGCCGACGTCGAGAGGATCAGCGGCGTCGCGCTGTCCGATCTGCGCCTGCTGCGCCCGTTCAGCACCGGCCTCATGGCCATCTACGAGGACGGCGACGGCTACAGCGCGAAGCGGCTCACGTACGCCCTCGCGCCGCAGGCCGGGCGCACGCCCGTCGCGCTCCCGCTGAGCGCCGAGGCGCGGACGTTCACGCTCGACAGCTACGGCGACCTCTACTCGAGCCGCCGCGGCGGCATCGACCGGTTGTCGCTGTACGACCCCGCCACCGTGACGCGGGTGGATGTCGCCGGGCTCGGCCTGGTCCAGTCCTGGATCGTCCAGGCGTACGCGTACCTGATCGTCGCCGACGACGCCGGCATGGTGGTGTCGGTCGGACTGAGCGGCGACCTCGTGCCCGCGGCCGTCATCACGCTCGATGCGCCCGCCGCGTCGGTGACCTACGTGAGCTCCCTCGGTGAGATCCAGGCGGCCACGGCCGGAAGCGACACGATCGTCCGCTTCGCGGCCGGCGACGGCTCCCCGCGCGCCGTGCTCGACGCGCCCGGCGGCGTCCTCGCCGGCTCGCTGCGCTCGCACATCGCCTGGAACCCCGCGACGACCTACCTCGCCGCGGTCGGCGAGCAGGTCTACGCCTACCGCTCCGCGTACGTCTCGAGCCCCAAGCCGTGGTCGACGCCGTCGCTCAGTGCGGCCGAGAGAGGCGCCGGCGTCGACTTCTCCTACGGCGCTGCCGGCACCGACGTCTCGCCGAGCACGGCGTGGTTCGAGTACAGCCTGGACGGCGGGGCGCACTGGGCCAAGCGCGACCAGGCGTGGACCGAGGCGGTCGCCGACAAGGGCGCCGTCACGACACAGCCTGACGCGCTCCCCGCGCCGATGGACGGAGTGGCGCCGCACCTGCGTCAGCCTCTCGACGAGGACATCTGGCAGTCGAGCACGATCGGTGCGTTCTGGGGTGGCATCGTGCTGTCGGCCGAGCAGTACGACGCCCTGTGGCGCTACCGCGTCGAGGGCGCCTACGGGTCGGTCCCCAGCGCCACCACGACGATCGTCATCGCCTCGGAGGAGGAGGTCGACACGACCCTCCGCGTCACCACGCAGCCCGCATCCGTGCGGGTGAGCGCGGGCGAGTCGTTCACGCTCACCGCGGCCGGCACGGCCGAGCAGGCGCCGTCCGTCCAGTGGCAGCGCGCCGACGGTGCCGGCGGGTGGGTCGATGTGCCCGGCGCGACGGCCGAGTCGCTGGAGGTCACGGCCGCAGCCGGCGACGACGGCGCGCAGTACCGTGCCGTCTTCACCGCCGGGTCCTCGAGCGTCGTGTCCGATGTCGCCGACGTCGCGGTCATGGTGCCCGGCGCCCCGCTCGTCGGCGCGGCGCCCCAGGGGGCGACCATCGTCTCGGACGCCCGGTTCGGGCTCGACCTCTCGCAGTACTCGCACGAGTGGATGCGGGCGGTCGCCGGAGCCGACGTGACCCTCGGCGACACCGGGTTCGTCTACGACGGCGGGTCCGGGTGGACCGTCGCCGCCACCGGCGAGAGCCAGCTCTCGTGGGAGGGCACCGCGGTGTACCGCCCGTACGGCGGGTACCTCGGGCTCTACCTGTCGTTCGCGAACCCGCATCTCGCGGTGGCGGCCGACGGACGGGGCACCCTCACGGCTGAGGTGGCGTGGAACGACGGGGCCGGGAGCTGGAGCGGACCCGTGGACGCCGCGTACACCCGCGTCATCATCGCGACCTTCGCCGGCACCGAGGTGACCGCGGCGGCGGACGGCGGTCTGAGCATCGCGGGCACCCCCGAATGGGAGGGGCGCGCCTACACCGAGGGCGCGGGCGAGGTCCGCCCGGACAGCTTCCCGGCATCGTTCGTCGACTACCTGGCCGCCGGAAACCGCCCCTGGTTCTACGCCTCGGGCAGCTCCCGCGACCCTGAGAAGGCGCCCCTGCCCGTCGGTGTCACGGCGCGTGCCACGGGCGAGGCCGCATCCACGGCAGGTGAGCGGATCGACGCCCTCGACCCGCTCGGCGACGGCGAGGACCCGTTCACGCCCACGGCTCCCGTCGTGGTCGGGCACCCCCGATCGGCGACCATCGGTCTTGGTGGCACGGTCGAGCTCGCCGCCGCCGCATCCGGGTCCCCGACGCCGTCGGTGCAGTGGCAGCAGCAGGTCGACGGCTCATGGGTGGATGTGGCCGGTGCCACGTCGCCGCGGCACACGGTCGTGGGCGAGACGGCGGGCGAGTACACGTTCCGCGCCGTCTTCACCGGGCGCGGGGTGTCGGTCGCGACGGATGCCGCGGTCGTCACGGTGACCTCCGAACCGGTCGAGCCGGAGCCGTCGGACGGCCCGGTGCTGACGGTCTCGCCGTCCACCGCACTCGCGGACGGCGCGCAGGTCTCGGTCTCCGGCTCGGGCTTCACCCAGAACACCAACCGCAGCGGCGTGTACGTGCTGTTCGGCTACGCGACGTCGTCGCCCGCGCAGGGCGGCACGCTCGGCGAGGACTACGACTACATCGCGGGCACCGACAACCAGCGCTTCGTCGCCTGGCCCGGTGCCGGCACCGCGGGCGGCGCGAACACGGTGTTCACGGATGACGGCGGCTTCGCCGTTGACGGGTTCACGGTGCGGAGCGCCTTCGTCGGCGCGTCCGGCGACACCGTCGACTGCCGCGCCGAGGGCGTCACCTGCGGTGTCTTCACGATCGGCGCGCACGGCGCAGCGGACGCGGCGGTCGAGACCTTCACGCCGGTCTCGTTCACGGCGACCGATCCCGGCACCGATCCGGGCACGGACCCGGGTACCGAGCCCGGAACGGACCCCGGTACCGATCCGGGAACCGAGCCCGGGGCGGAGGTGCAGCCGTCCGAGCCCGACCTGGTGGCCGACCTCGAGGGTCGGATCCTGGTGCCGGTGAGTGCCGAGGCCGGCTCGACGATCGTGGTGTCGGTGGGCCGCGAGCGCGCGGGCCAGAGCGTCAGCGCGTTCCTCTTCTCCGACCCGTCCGCCCTCGGCACGCACAGCGTCGCCGCGGACGGCACGATCACGGTGCGCCTGCCCGACGGCGTCACCGGCGTGCACCGCCTTGCGGTGTACGGCGCCGACGGCGCGCTCATCGGATGGGCGTCGCTGTCGATCTCGGCTCCGGTTCCGGCCACCGCACCGTCGGCGGGCGGACGCGACCTGGCCGTGACGGGCGCGGCGGCGCCCCTCGGGGCGCTCGCCCTGGCCGGTGCGCTCCTCCTCGTCGGCGTGCCGCTTGTGGTCGCGCGCCGGCGCCGGGCGCGCGTCGGAGGCTGACGGAGCAACGCCGCACGGC